>DATFQP010000224.1:0-3055 GCA_035264145.1 Propionibacteriaceae bacterium | reverse complement strand
ACGGTCAGGGCGGCATCGATGGTTGCCGAGGCGAGATCGGTGAGGGCGGCCCCAACTGTATGGATGTCGTTCAGTCCCAAGATGTCGCCTGCCGCGACCCGGAATAGCTCCCGCCGCCGGATGGCGCGAACCGCCTCGATCGCCGCAGCGGGGCTTTCGTGGCGGTGCGCTGCTGCTTGCATTTCGACTTGCAGATCGGCCAGCGACCGAGGCCGCAGCTCTTCGTCCTGGGCGAGCATCTGGACCGTCTGTGGCGCTCGAGTGAGCAGCTGCACCGCGTATCTGCTCGAGGCCAGAATGCGAGCGAGCCGCTCTGCCATCGCGCCCTCGTCACGAAGCGCTCGAAGGTACCAGGGCGTGGTGCCCAACGCTTCCGACACTTGACGGAACGCCAGCAGTCCATGATCGGGACTCGGTGCTCCGGCGAACCAGCCGAGCATGGCCGGCAGCAGCTGCCGCTGTATTTCAGCCTGGCGAGTCACGCCCTGGCTCAACGCGGCGATGTGCCGCAGCGCCGCTGACGGATCGGCGTAGCCCAGTGCCTTCAGACGGTCAACCGCGGCATCGGTGGTGAGCCGCAGCTCGGTCGAGGGAATCCGAGCAACGGTGTCCAGCAGGGGTGAGTAGAACAGCCGCTCGTGGAGCCGCCGGACGCGCTGTGCGCAATGGCGCCAGGTGCTGAGCAGCTCCGTTATGGGATCGCCGTACCCGAGTGAGCGGCCCAACCGCCGAAGATCGTTTTCGTTGTCCGGCAGGATGTGCGTCCGGCGCAGGTTGAACAGCTGGATGCGGTGCTCGAGAGTGCGCAGGAACCGGTATGCCAATGCGAAGCCCTTGCCGTCCTCGCGGCCCACGTAGCCGGTGTCGACCAGGGCCTTGAGTGCCGGCAGTGTTCCGGGCGAGCGGAGGCGTTCGTCGGCGCGGCCATGGACCAACTGCAGAAGCTGCACCGAGAACTCGACATCGCGCAGGCCGCCCTGTCCGAGCTTGAGTTCCCGATCTTGGTTACGGGCGGGAATGTGGGCGATGACCCGCTTGCGCATGGCCTGGGTGTCGGCGACGAAGTTCTCCCGTTCCGCGACCCGCCAGACCATCGGCGAGATCATCTCCACGAAATCCCGTCCGAGTTCGAGATCTCCGGCGCTGGGCCTCGCCTTGAGCATGGCCTGGAACTCCCAGGTCTTCGCCCACTTCTCGTAGTAGATGCGATGGCTCGACAAGGTCCGGACCAGCTGGCCTGCCTTGCCCTCCGGCCGAAGTGCGGCGTCCACCTCCCAGATGGTCCCGGCCGCCGTGTGCGCCGAGCAGATCCTGGTCATCTCAGCTGCCATGCGGGTGGCCACCGTGATGGCGCGATCGCTGGTGATCAGCGGCTGGCCGCTGTCGTCGATTCGCGGTTCGGCAACGAAGAGAACGTCCACGTCGCTGACGTAGTTGAGTTCCTGGGCACCGCACTTGCCCAGGCCGACGACCGCCAACCGGCAGTCACCGGCATCTGCACCCAGCTTTGCCCGGGCGATGGCCAGCGCCGCGCCCAGCGTGGCGTCGGCGAGATCAGACAGCTCGCCGGCGATGTCGTCGAAAATCTCGATGGGCTCGGGCGCCGTCAGGTCACGGGCCGCGATCCGGAGCAAGGCCCTGCGGTACGCCAGCCGCAGGCCATTCCCGCTCAAGTCGGTGGCGACCGGCGTGCTGTCGTGCTCCGCACCCACAGCGGTCAGCAACTCGGCGCGCAGCTGGTCTGGCGGCGTGCGGCTGAGGTCTGCATTGAGTACGTCCACATGTTCGGGGTGAGCGATCAGGTGCTGTCCGAGGGAGGCGCTTGCGCCTAGCACCATGATCAGCTGGCGCGCCCATCGTGGGCTCGCGGCCAGGTGGCCGAGCAGGTGGGGAGAGACCTCGCTGAGCCGGCCCAGACCGGCCAGCGCCACGTCGGGATCGGCCGCCTGCCCCGCCAGGTTGACCAGTACCTCCAATTCAGCGTCCCAGTCGGTGATGATCCGCTCAGCGGCGACCGCGTCGACGAAGCCGCGTCGCGCCAAGGTGCCTTGCGCGGTTGCGATGCGGATCACGGACTGATGCTACTGAGCGGGCACCGCCGGCCAATGTGGCCGGTCGACGCCCGATACGTCCACCTCCCGCTAGCCTCAGTCCGTGGTTCGGACCGGCTCGGATCCACCCGCCGCGCTGCTCGAGCAGTCGCAGACGGTGTGCGAGTGGCTCGCGGAATTGGCCGCCGACGACTTCACTCATCAGACCCCGCTGCCCGGTTGGGACGTACGCACCCTTACCGACCATCTGGTGGTGGTCCACCGTGGCTTGGCTCAGGTGCTCGCACGGCCGACGGGTGAACGGCCGCTGCCGAATTACGAGTTCGTCCGGCGGTACCGTCGTGACGTCGAAATGATCACCGAATCCACGCTGCTAGCGACGGCCGATCACTCAGGACCGGCTCTAGTCGAGCAACTTGGCGGGGTGATCCACGAATTGGCCGAGCTCCTTGCTTCCCACGACCCGCGATCGGTGGTTGGCGCAGTGCGAGGACCGGTCACCGCTGGAGACTTCTTAGCAACGCGGATCGTCGAGGTCGTGGTGCATGCCGACGATCTGTCCCGGTCACTTCCCGAGCGGGCGCCGATCATGCTCCATCGGGCCGCTCTATCGCGCTGCACCCGTACACTCGCCGAAATCCTGGCCGGCCAGCAACCGGGGCGTTCGGTCGAAGTCCGGGTGCCCCCGTACGCGGCGGTGCAATGCTCGATCGCGTCGGCGGTCGGTGATGCGGGACCATCGCACACCCGAGGTACGCCACCGAACGTCGTGGAGACCGATCCGCTCAGCTTTCTTCGGCTGGCCACCGGGCGGATCACGTGGGACGAAGCGATGGCGAACGGGACAATCAGGGCTTCCGGTCTGCGGGCCAACCTCGCCCCGGCTCTGCCACTCTTTTCCTGAGCGTTCAGCTCACCCGCGGGCGTCGGTCATGCGCGCCGCCGCGCTGAGAAGGAGGGAGCGACACTCACCTCGTTTCGCGATCGACGAGAGTGGTGGGTGG
>DATFQP010000223.1:0-6014 GCA_035264145.1 Propionibacteriaceae bacterium | reverse complement strand
GCAGTGGGCCTACGACGAGGCCGCGCACCATGGTGCTTCGCTCACCGCAGTCGCGACTTGGCACCCGCCGGCATTGCCGCTGGGCCCGGGATACGGGTCGATGCCTCCGGAGGGCTATGAGAGCGGGCCGGAGCTCGAAGCGCGAGAGCTGCTCGAGAAGCTGACCGGTGACCTGGAGCCCCGCGAACCGGCCGTGGATGTGCGGGTCTCGATCTCAAAGGGAAGCCCAGCCAAGGTACTGATCGATATGTCCCAGGGGGCCGACCTGATGGTGGTCGGGTCCCGCGGCCGCGGGGGCTTCGCGGGCATGCTGCTGGGCTCGGTGAGTCAACACGTCGTCGCGCACGCGGCCTGCCCAGTGGTTGTCTTGCGCTGATTCAGAATCCGTCCGCGGCGGGTAGACACGCGCGCTAGCCTCTATCGGTCCCGCGCGATGGTTGTGCGCTCCGTGCACCGCCATCTGAACGGCCGCGCCGTTCACCCGCTCGAGCAAAGGCGGACCTGACCCTAGATGCCAATCGCTGGAGAAGCTGGTGGCCCAGCGATGGTAATCGCGTATGACGAGGCGCTACCGATCACGGCCTGGCGTGACGAGATCGAGCAGGCCATGGCTGATCACCAGGTCGTCATCGTGGCCGGGGAGACCGGATCCGGCAAAACGACCCAGCTTCCGAAGATCTGCCTTGAGATCGGCCGGGGCTCGATCGGCCATACCCAGCCCCGGCGGATCGCTGCCCGAACCGTGGCGGAGCGGATCGCGGAGGAGTTGCACACCACCGTCGGTGATCTTGTGGGGTATCAGGTGCGCTTCACTCGGAAGGCGTCGAAGACCACTCGGCTGAAGGTGATGACCGATGGTGTGCTGCTGGCCGAGATCCGCCTGGACCGTGATCTTCGACGGTACGACACGATCATCCTCGACGAGGCTCACGAACGCAGTCTCAACATCGACTTCCTGCTGGGATATCTGAAGTCGCTGCTCCCGCGCCGCCCAGATTTGAAGATCGTGATCACCTCGGCAACCATCGACACCGAACGCTTCGCCGCTCACTTCTCCCCGTCGGACGGAACCGCGGCGCCGATCATCGAGGTCTCGGGACGGACCTTCCCGGTTGAGGTCCGCTATCGCCCGTTGCTGGCCGACGGTGAAGCGGATCAGGTCGGGGGAATCATCGATGCCGTCCGGGAGCTGAGCGGACTGGGCGCCGGCGACATCCTCGTGTTCCTGTCCGGCGAGCGGGAGATCCGCGACGCCGCCGACGCCATCGTGGCGCTCAAGCTGCCCTCCACGGAGGTCTTGCCGCTGTACGCCAGGCTGTCGGCCGCGGAGCAGCATCGAGTGTTCGCCCCGCACGCCGGCCGCCGCGTCGTCCTCGCCACGAACGTCGCTGAGACGTCTTTGACTGTGCCCGGGATCCGCTACGTGATCGACACCGGCCTGGCAAGGATCTCTCGCTACTCCGCGCGCACCAAGGTGCAGCGGCTGCCGATCGAGCCGATCTCCAAAGCATCCGCTAACCAGCGCGCCGGGCGCTGCGGTCGGGTCGCGCCCGGGACTTGCATCCGCCTCTACAGCGAGGAGGACTTCGCCGGCCGCCCCGAGTTCACCGAGCCGGAGATCCTCCGCACCAACCTGGCTTCGGTGATCTTGCAGATGACAGCCGCTGAGCTGGGTGACGTCGCCACCTTCCCCTTTGTGGATGCGCCGGACAATTCCCAGATCAAGGACGGCTTGCGGCTGCTGACCGAACTCGGTGCGATCTCCGATCCTGCCAGCCGCACTCGGCCGCGGCTCACGATGATCGGCCGGCGGTTGGCGGCGCTTCCGATCGATCCGCGGCTGGGACGAATGCTGCTGGCGGCGGAGCGCCACGGCTGCCTTCGCGAGGTGTTGATCATCGTTTCGGGACTGTCGATCCAGGATCCGCGGGATCGGCCCGTCGAACAGCGCGACAAGGCGGACGCCCTTCACCGGCGGTTTTGGACCCAGCGGTCGAAACCTCTCGACCACCGGGCCTCGGCAACCACAGGCCACCTGCCGGAGCCTGTGGATGGTGTCGAAGAGCCCAGTGACTTTCTTACCCTGTTGAGGTTGTGGGATTACCTGCAGGAGTCCCAGAAGACCTTGTCAGGGAACGGATTTCGGCGGCTGTGCCGAGACGAGTTCCTGCATTTCCTGCGAATACGGGAATGGCAGGACCTGCACACCCAGCTCAAAGAGATCACTCGTGAACTCGACCTCCGGCGCAGCAGCAGTCCCGCACCGCCGGACCACATCCACACGGCGGTGCTCACCGGCCTCCTCTCGCACGTCGGATTGGCCGACATTCGCGAGGACCGCAGGCAGGTGATGGGCCGCCGGCGGCCTGCGGCGCGAGAGTATCTCGGCGCACGAGGCACGCGGTTCGCGATCAACCCGGGCTCCAGCGTGGCGAAGGTCCAGCCGCCGCTCGTCATGGCTGCGGAAATTGTGGAGACCACTAGGCTATGGGCCCGCACGGTGGCCGGCATCCAGGTCGGGCAGGTCGAGGAGGTCGGCCGGAATCTACTGCGACGGCAGTACTCCGAGCCACACTGGTCGGCCAGCAGCGGTTCGGTGTTCGCGTACGAAACAGTGACCTTGTACGGCGTGCCGATCGTCTCCGGCCGCCGGGTCGGATACGGCAAGATCGATCCCGCCGAGGCGCGGGAGATCTTTGTCAGATCGGCTCTCGTAGAAGGCCAATGGCGTACCCGCCACCCGTTCTTCGCACACAACGCGCAGATTCGGGCCGAAGCCGAATCGCTGGAAGAGCGGACCCGCCGCCGCGACCTGATCGCTGACGACCAAGCGATCTATTCTTTCTACGACGCCAGAGTGCCGGACGACGTGGTGTCGGCCGCGCATTTCGATGCCTGGTGGAACCGGGCACCGCAGGCTCAGCGCGACCGGCTCACCATGACGCTGGACGACCTGATCATCGCAGCCGATGAGGTGGACGACCGGTCCTTCCCCGGGACGTGGGAGCTGGGCGGTCAGTCGTTCCCGATCAGTTACGTGTTCGAGCCGGGAAACGCCCGCGACGGTGTAAGCGTGATCATTCCGGTCGAGGTGCTCAATCAGGTTCCCGAGGCGCCGTTCAGCTGGCAGGTGCCCGGGCTGCGCGCAGAGCTCGCCACGGAGCTCATCCGGTCGCTGCCCAAGGACAGGCGGAAGCGGTTCGCTCCTGTCCCAGATACTGCGCGCCGGGCGCTCGAATGGCTGGAGGACCATCACGGCGCCCGATCGGAGTCCCTGCCAGAGGCGTTGGCCAGGGCGCTGCAGATGCTCACCGGTGAGATGATCACGGCTGCTGACTGGCACCCGGACGGGGTACTGGACCACCTTCGGGTGACGTTTGTCATTTCCGACGGCTCGGGGCAAGAGCTCGCGGTCGGCAAGGACTTGTCTTCGCTTCGCGCAGAGCTCGGCGGTCGTGTGCACCGGTTACTCAACGACGCAGCCACAGAACTGACTCGCTCCGGTGCGGTGACGTGGGAGTTCGGGGAGATCGCCGAGCAGGTCACTCTTCAACGGGACGGTTATCAGGTTGTCGGTTATCCGGCGTTGGTCGATGAGGGCTCGAGTGTCGGCTTGATCATCTGCGAGACGGCCGAGCGTCAGCTGGCGACCTTCCCGCTCGGTCTCCGCCGGCTCGCCATGCTGAACACGCCGGATCCCACCAAATGGGTTGTCGCACATCTGTCCAATGCCGACAAGCTGGCGTTGGCGACAAGTCCGTACGACTCCGTTCCGGCCTTGCTAGCCGACGCAAGGCTGGCATCGGTGGGTGAGTTGATCCGCCGGTTCCAAGTGTCACCGGTCCGGGATGCTTCGGCGTTTTCGGCGCTGTGTGAACGGGTACGGGTCGAGAACGCCGAGCTGATGCGTGACATCACTACTCTGGCCGCTGAGGTCAGCCGTTTGACGGGCGCAGTGCGGGCAGCGCTGCCCAAGGCCCGGCCGGTGAGTGAAGCCGCCACCGCAGACATCGCCGAACAGGTCCGCAACCTTGTATTTCCGGGATTTCTCGGCGCCACGCCGTATCCGCAGCTGACCGAACTCCCGCGGTATCTCCAGGCGGCCCAGACGCGAGTGGAAACCCTGCGGAGCTCGGCTGGTCGTGACGCGCCCGGTTTCGATGTCATCAGCAGGGTGGAGCAGGCCTACGCGGAGCTGTGCGCATTGGTGCCCGCAGGTCGGTTGCCGGGGTTTGTCGAGGACATCGGCTGGTTGATCGAAGAACTGCGAGTGGGTCTGTTCGCACAGTCCTTGCGGACCCGGGTGCCGGTCTCGGAGAAGCGCGTTCTCGCCGCTATCGACGCCGCACGGTCCCGAGTCAGGACTGAGTCCGCCGTCAGCCAGCGAAGGTCGGAGAATCGGTCGGAACCAGCGCGACGGTAGATTGGACGTCATGTTGGACCCCCGGCTGCTCTACACCCTCGACGAGGGCGTAGCGGCGAAGCTCAAAGAACACCGTCCGGTGCTGATCCACCAGATGGACGGCTTCGTCGACGCGGGGCAGGCCGGCCGGCTGTTCTCCGCGCACTTATTGGAGCAGCTAGATCACGAGGTGCTTGCCGAGTTCGATCACGATCAACTTCACGACTACCGCAGTCGACGACCCGCGATGGTCTTCGACACGAACCGGTGGAAGTCCTACGCCGACTTGCATCTGCGGCTTTACCGGGTGGTGGATGAACACGGCGAGGTGTTCCTGCTGTTCAGCGGACCGGAGCCTGACGTGCAGTGGGAACGGTTGGCTACGGCCGTCATCGGTCTGATCGAACAGTTCGGTGTTCGGCTCACCGTGAGCGTGCACGGCATACCGATGGCCGTGCCGCACACCCGTCCTGTGACCTTGACCGCCCACGCCACCGACACCACGTTGGTTCGGGGCTATCGCAGCTGGATCGATCGGGTGGAAGTGCCCGCCAGCTTCGCCGGATTGCTGGAATTCCGGCTCGGTCAGCTGGAACGCAAGGCGATGGGCTTCGCCGCGCACGTCCCGCACTATCTCGCCCAGGCTGCGTTCCCCGAGGCCACGCTCACGCTGACCCGGTCGCTGAACCAGGCGACAGGACTCGCGGTGCCGCTCGAACCGCTGGAAAAGGCGTCGGCCAGCAACCTGGCGGACATCGCTGAGGAGATGGCCGGCTCCTCTGAGGTGCAGGAGTTGGTAGCCACCCTCGAGCAGCAGTACGACAGTCTTCAGCTCAACGAATCCGAGCGGGTACCCAGCGCCGACGAGATCGCCGCCGAGTTCGAACGCTTCCTGGCCGAGCGCGACAAGAACGACGAGACCTGAGCAACAATCCTTGGCGCTGCGCGGTGAGCGCCGCTTCCTCGGCCTTTCGAGGATCCTGACTTTGAGCCCGGTGCGTACACCTGAGCCCGTAGCGAGAGGCTCGACGTGGGGCGGAAGGGCTCGACGTTGGCAATGCTGGTGAGCTTCGCCTGGCCCACACACCACCGGTGGCAGAGCAATCGCGGCTGCGTCGATAGGCTCGCGGGCGTGCCTCAGTCCGTCGGAGAGCTGATCGACCTCCTGGAACTGGAGGAGATTGAGACCGGGCTGTTCCGGGCACGACAGCCGGACACCCAGCTGCAGCGAGTCTTCGGAGGCCAGGTGCTGGCCCAGGCCGTTATGGCTGCGTCCCGCACCGTGGTCGTCACCCGGGTCCTGCACTCCCTGCATGGCTACTTCCTGATCCCTGGACGCACCGACACGCCGATCGTCTATGACGTGGAGGCGGTGCGGGATGGTGGCTCCTTCTCATCCCGCCGGGTCGTGGCTCGGCAGGGCGGACGGGTGATCTTCTACCTCTCCAGCTCGTTTCACAAAGCCGAGGTTGGATACGAACACGCCGATCCGGCGCCTGACGATGTGCCTTTGCCGGACAGCTGCCCTCGGCTCAGCGAAGTTCTGGCCAAGGTGGCAGGACGTGAACCAGCATTCTGGGAGCGTGAGTGGGGTGCCCTCGATGTCCGCTAT
>DATFQP010000222.1:0-15542 GCA_035264145.1 Propionibacteriaceae bacterium | reverse complement strand
TACCTCCACGATGCCCGCAACATTGATGCGGTTGTATTTCCAGAACGGGAGACCCGCCGGTTGAATGCCACGTGCCGCCAGCCAACCGAAGATCTCGCCGATCTGAGGCTGCAGTTGATCGCTCAGCCGGGGCATCGGCAGCGAGTTGGTGATGGACGCGTACGGTTGCTCGGCGCGGGAAACCAGTTGGGGTCGAATGGCCATCGCTACCTCCTGGTCGGTCAGGCCACCTACTCTCCCATGGCCTAGCGCAGGTCGGCGCGGAGCAGCGTCTCGCCCTCCGAGCTGCGAATTTCAACAGCGGAGATTCGTGGCATTTTCCAGTTCGAGTGGGCTTGCGGCCTCATCACCCGGTCCGGCCTGGCGGTCCAGGATTTTGCCTCGACCGCAGTGCCCAACCGGTCGACGATCCAGATCTCGTACGTCTCGTTCGCGCCGCCGGATGTGGGCTCGTTGGCTTCGCCGTACTGGCACTCCACCCGGAAATCGGTCCCTTCATCCGCCGGCACGACCTCGACGATGGCTGTCATGGCGGTGGGCCGCACCTGCGAAAAGGCAAGCAGCGCCGGATCGGGCTGGCCGAACGGCAGCAAACCGGTCGCGACACCACCCACGATGAGGATCAGGGCCGCAGCCGCCCCTGCCACGGCAGCCACAAATCGCCGGCGCCGAGTCCGTTGCGTTCCCACCACACGAGGCATCAGCGTGGCCGGCGCGTCCTCGCCGTCGGCCGGTTGCGCTTGGGCGGCGAGCAGGGCGGCGTCCTCCGGCGAAACCTGAGCGAGCAGGCCGGGGAGGCCGGCGAGCTCGGCCACGGATCGCTGGCATCGGGCGCAGCCGGCCAGATGCTCTTCGAATTCACGCCTCTCGGCCGGGGAGAGCGCCCCCAGCACGTAGGCCGCGTCCCAGAGCGAGAACGAATCGGCATGGGCGTTCATGGCCGCGTCACTCCGTTCTCCTGCAGGATCAGTTTCAACGTCCGCAGCCCGTAGTGCAGCCGAGACTTCACCGTCCCCTCCGGAATGCCGAAACGGGCGGCGATGTCGGCTACCGAGCGGCCCTCGAAGTAGGCGGCGCTGATCACGGCACGGTGCTCAACCGACAGGGCGCTCAGGGCCTCGGTGATCAACCACCGATCAAGGACGACGCTCGTCGCATCGTCCGACTGCGCGTCCGGGGGATTCGCCGTGCCCAGCTCATGCCGAAAGGCCGCACTCCGCCATCGATCGATGATCAGGTTCCGGGTTGCGGTGAAAAGCCAGGCGCGGGCTGCGGCGTCGTCACGATCCACCAGACCGGGGTCCTTCCAGGCCCGGAGCAACACCTCCTGCACCGCATCCTCGGCGGCTTGGCGGTCCGACGTGAGCCGCAGCGCAAATCGCCAAAGCTCACCGGCATGGCGGTCATGTAGCGCCTGCAAGGCGGCCTGCTTCTGCGCGCCGCTCACCACCGCCTCCTGAAATCCTCCTCGATCGAGTACGCCTGCCGCCGATTCTGTCGCTTTTCAGACGAGAACCGCCGCGTCCCGGTTCAGCGAGTGGCGTTGATCGAGAAGGTGTCGGTGTGCGTGCCGCCCGCGGCGCGGACGAACGAGGCCCGCATGGCGCTCTTGGTCACCGTGACATCCAGTGCTCCGTAGGTCGGGTTGTCGTTGCCACCCGCAAAGCTGGTGAAGTAGCCGGCTTCGGGGTCGGAGCTGGACACCCGATACTGGCTTCGCCCGCCAGTTGCGGCCACGACCGAGACGCTGCCAGCGCCGCGCACCAGGCTGCTGTCTTCGTCGGCGACGCACTCCTGGTCGAACGACCCGGTGGCTATCGCCTTGCAGCCGCGGCTTAACGCCAGCTGCTTGCTGCGTTGGTAGCTGTGGTCGTGGCCACCGAGGATCAGATCCACCCGTTTGGACACCAGCATGTGGAAGAGATCCGATCCGGACTGACAACCGTAACGTCCGACGGAAAGACAGGGATTGTGCATGCCGACCACCACCCAGGGGATCGACTTCTCCCGCGCAGTATCGATCGCCCGCGCTGTCCAGTCGTAGCGGGAGGAACCCTGCCGATAATTCCATTCTCCGTCCGGGAACTGTAGGCCTGGAGAGACCATCACGAAGCGGACCAGCGGGTCCTCGGCCGGCATGTCGACGTAGTACTGCCTCCCGTACGAGCCGACCATGTCCCGCAACTTGTTCGGCAGGCAGGAGGAGAACGCATCGATGTTCCCGTTGCGGCCGTCGCTCTCGTGGTTGCCGGCCACGAGCTCGAAGGGATAATCCTCGCCGAGCCTCGAAGTCACGTAGTCGCACCACTGCTTCTCGGCACCGGTTCTGCCGTAGGAAAGGTCACCCAGAGCAAACGTGACATCGCTGTCCAGACTCTTGATCATCTTCAACACCGCATCGGTCTCCTCGGTGGAGCCGAAGTCCCCTGCGGCCGTGAAACGCACCCGCGGCTCTGCAGGCTTTGCGGGCCCGACGCTGGTGGAACGCGCCTGCGGCTCTGCAGGCTTTGCGGATCCGACGCTGGTGGACCGCGCCTGCGACTCTGTCGGCTCGGCGGATCCGACGCTGGTCGAACGCGCCTGCGGCTCTGCTGCCTTAGCTGGCCCACCGTCATCGCAGGCGGCGAGCAGCAGCGAGACGAGGATGGCGGCCATTCCCAACAGGCGCGTCACATTCGCATCGTACGAACCCACGCCAAGATTAGGGTTACCCCATATGGCAGGCGCAGGACTACCTACGCGGCGGCGACGGCCTCGCAGGCGAGTACCGCTGATCTTTGTTGTCGAGCGTCAGTTGGCCTCGGCCAGTTACGTCCATTTGCTCCTATGTCAATTACGCAGCGAGAGGCACGGGGCTGGCTGCGAGGTTTGCGTCGGCGAGAAGGGCTCGGTAAACGGCGTCGGAGAGGCGGCGTTTGAGGATGCGAAGCGACTCGGCTTTGTTCTTGCCGCCTTCGCGGGGCGCTCAAGGAGCTGACGTGCGGGCCCATGGTAGTGGGCCTGGGTGATCGCGATCCGGTGGATCGCGGCGTTGAGTTGTCGGTTGCCGGTTCGGCTAAGCCGGTGACGCGGCCGGTTGCTTGACCAGACTGGCAACGGGGCGGTGCCGTTGTGTCGGGCGAAGGCATGCCGGGACTGGAACCGGCGGACGTCAGCGGTCTCGCCGATGATCTTGGCTGCGGTGAGTGCGGCGCAGCCACAGATGTTGAGCAAGGCGGGCGCCAACTGCTTCACGGTGGCTTGGAGCTCTTCATCGAGGGCCTGGATCTGGTCGGTGAGCCGCCGACAGTCCTCGATCAGCACACGGGCTAACCGGGCGACGACGCCGTCGAAGTCGGCCAGGCGAGCTGCGATGGCGTTGAGGTGTTTGGGCCGCCACAGGGTCCGAGCGGGCGGTTCGTGGTTGGGGTCGAGCTCGTGGAGGTGCCAGCGCAGCCGGTTGATTACCTTTTGTCCGCTCGGCAATGAGATGGTCGCGGTGGTCGGCGAGCAGCCGGACCGTGCGGGCGGGGCCGTCGAGCTGCGCGGTGGGCAGATCGGTTTCCCTGAGCGCGGCACGGGCCACCGCCAACGCGTCGATCGGGTCGGACTTGCCGTAGCTGCGCGCCGCGTCGCGGGCGTGCGCCATCAGCTTGGTCGGCACCCGCACGATCGACTCACCGGCGCCGAGGAGGTCGGCTTCGAGTCGTCGAGATAGGTGGCGGCAGTCCTCGACGGCCCAGATGCGCTGTGAGCCAAACTGTTCGGCCCAGCCCAGCAGGGCCAGATGATCCTCGCTGGTTGTGCCGGTTGTCCGTTGACCGAGCTTGCGGCCGAACGCATCGATAGCGACGGCGGTGTGGCTGCGCTTGTGCGCGTCGATCCCGACGATCACCATGGTCGGGTCTCCCTTCATCAGACGGGTGATTACGACCGGTCCGGTGGGCACCTCTCAGTCGGGGCGATGCCACGCTCCTATCAAGCCACGCCGGGCCGGTCGGCCACGTCATCGGCCGCACAACTGGACGAGGCCACGATGGGCAGGAAGTGGTGGAGCGAGCCGATGACGTCCCCCGATCGTGACACTGAGGGAAGTGGTGTGCGAGTTAATCGTCGATGAGGGTGTCGTCTGGTCGTGAGCGGGGGCGACCGCCCAGCTGATCGCGCTTGATGAAGCGGGCGTTCCACGGAAGGACGTCACCGAACGCCTCCGCAGAGGCCCCCGCGCCGTGTGGCCTATCTGGGGGGTACAAGCTTGGTGTGAGCCTTCCGACGCCGATGGTCCGGCAAACAGCGGTCACCGGGGCTGAAAAAGAGAAAGGCGGTCGGTGGGCTCAGGGATTCAAGAACCCCTGGAACGTCGGTGACGCCTAGCTCCTAAAGGCGTCCTTCACCTTATCGCCGGTGGTACGGCGTCGACCCAATAGCCCGGCCGCGAGGGCGACGCCGCCGGCCGCGAGCGCGACCTGAATAATCAGTTCGATCCAGTCAATGCCGGCCGTCGCGGCAACGCCGATTGCGGCCGCGATGGCCGTGCCGATGAGCGCCGCCACAACGCCTACCACCAGCGTCAACCAAATCGGTATATTTTGCTTGCCCGGCACCACCACCCGGCCGAGAACTCCGATGACCAAGCCGATCACCAGCGCCGTAAGAATGCCCGTTACCTCCACCGCCAAACCTCCAGAGCGTCGTTTGTAATGATCATACTGAGTCGGTCGAAGTCAGCGCCGAACCGCGCGCTGTCGGTGATGGCGCACTTGTATGGATCACCCCGTGGTGGGGCGGCCGGGCCTTCTGGCAACTGTCGCCGGCCGGTTGGTCGGACTTGGTCGGCATCGGCACCAGTGGGCCCGGACCGCTGTCGGGCCGGCCGTTGTCTGCCCCGGCGGGGCATGCTTGAACTGGTCCGCCCCTGGCTCATCCCGGAAAAGAGAAGCCAGTGCGAACCAGCGGCGGTATTCGCCGGCAGAGAGCAGGGGGTGGTGGTCCCACATGAGCGAGACCGTGTTCAACGTCGTCATGATTTTCCTGTTTATCCTGATCGGCGGGGTGTTCGCGGCCGCGGAGATGGCGTTGGTGTCGCTCCGCGACAGCCAGGTTAAGCAGCTGGCCCGCCGTGGCAAGCGGGGCCGACTGATTGCCCAGTTGACGGGGGATCCCAACCGGTTCCTGTCGGCGGTGCAGATCGGGGTGACGCTGGCCGGCTTTCTGTCGGCGGCGTTCGGCGGCACGACGATCGCCAAGGCGTTGGCACCGGTCCTGGAAGGCCTGTTGCCGATCAGCCGGGCGCTGGCCGACACGATTGCGGTGATCAGTGTCACCGCGGTCATCTCCTATGTCTCGATCGTGCTCGGCGAATTGACCGCCAAGCGCCTGGCGCTGCAGCGGGCTGAGGCCTTCGCCCTCACCTTGGCGCCGGTGGTGGAGCTGATTGCCAAGCTGGCCCGGCCGGCGATCTGGCTGCTCGACGTGTCGACCAATCTGGTGGTGCGGGTGCTGGGTGGCAATCCTGAGGCTGGCCGAGACGAGGTCACCGCCGAGGAGATCCGCACCTTGGTGCGGGGATCGAGCACGCTCGGCGCCGAGGAACGCGAGATTGTCGACGATGTGTTCGACGCCGGTTCGCGGCGGCTGCGGGAGGTGATGCTGCCGCGCACCGAGGTGACCTTCCTGGCTGGCGGCATGCTGGTGAAGGTGGCCGTCCCACTGGTGCGGACGTCGCCGCACTCTCGGTACCCGGTTACCGGGGCGTCGGTTGACGACATCGTCGGCTTCGTCCACATTCGGGATTTGCTCGACCCGGCCGTCGACAGCGGAATGAGCGTCGCCCGGCTTGCCCGACCGGTCCTGCTGCTGCCGGAGACGGTCAAGGTGCTGCACGCCCTGGCGGAGCTGCGCCGCACCGCCAACCATTTGGCGGTGGTGGTGGATGAGTTCGGCGGCAGCGCCGGCATCGTCACCATGGAAATTCTGGTCGAGCAGCTGGTTGGTGATATCACCGACGAATACGACAACCCGGCCGACGAAGGTCGCCGAGCCGCGGAGGGCCCGGACGTTATCGACGGGCTCAGCACCGTCGAGGAGTTTGCCGACCAGACCGGTTACGCCATCCCCGATGGGCCTTATGACACCGTCGCCGGCTACTTCATGACCCAAACCGGTGAGATTCCCCAGTTGGACGACAGCATCGAGGTGGATCTGCTACCCACCGGCGACGATGGGCGGTCCGCGCGGCTGGAGCTGCGGGTCACCGAGGTCGACGGCCGCCGGGCGTCCTGGTTCGCCGTCCGACCGCTTGAGGCGAACGTGCCGACGACGACCGCGCCGCCGAACCCCTAGGACAAGCCGGGCCGTCGATGACGCAGGTTGAGCCGATCTTTCGCGTCGGTGCATTTGGGATTTCACCGCGGCATGGTCTGGGAAACCCGGTTGGAACGGGTGTACGGCGCCCTTTGTCGCGATTGCGCACCGCCTAGGTGATCTCCCTCCAGGAAGCGGGCTGCGCTGCAGAACGACTTCGCAAAAGGCTCGGCAGAGGACCCGGCGCCGTATGGCACTGCCTGTACCGGGTGGTGGGCCCGGTACGTACCAGCACAAGCGGTCAGCGTCGACCTTCAGCCAGGGGACCTGATCGGCTAGCTGATAGCCACATCGTTCACCCCTTTCGGGTGAAGCGCTGCCTACTGCCCGTGCGCGAACCTGGCCCGGATATCAGCGACGGCGGGGGTGACCCAGCTGAGCACGATTGAGATCCGAGTCACCGGCCGTATCCCGTGCGGTCTGCTCCAAAAACTTCCACCAGCTACCGAAGTTGTGCCTGCAGGCCTCATCCTGCGGATCTCCCAACTCGACGACGCTGCACTATGGGGTCTGCTTGACGCATTCCGAATGGCGAACATCGACGTGCTCGATGTTCGCCGGGAGATCTGGCCGACCGGCCCCTGACGCTCGGGCGGCACCCGATCAAGACACCGTACGGGTTTTCGAAGTCCACGAACCCCGGCGGTAACAATCCGTGTTCGGTTGCAATGCCGGCCGTAGGTGGGCAGTTCAGCCATCTGGTTGCTGCCACCTATCCACACCTCAGCCGTCTGCCGCCTGCTCGCGGACCGTCTGCAACGCGGCCGCGAGGCGCCGCTCGCCGTCGGCTGTCAGTTCGCCCTTCCTCGACAGTTCGCGTAGGTACTTGTCCAGATCATCGATGTGCTTGCCCACATCCTTCTCACCGTTCTCCGTTCCATGTTTGTCCGCACCCTTGTCATCCTTCTCGGTGAGATGCTTGGCCAGCTCATCGACGCGTTTGCTGAGTTCGTCGGCCTTCTTGCCCTCGATCTGACCGCTGCTCGACACGTCGGCGACTGCAGCCCGCAGGTCAGACAGCGCCCCCTGAGCATTTGCCGCCGTGGTCCTTGCTGTCGCCGTCGTCTCCGACGCCGAGGATCTGGTGGCCGGCGCGCGGCTCGGCTCAGCGGACCGGGTAGCGGAAGCCGATGAGCTGGTCGTTGCCGGTTCATCGCTCGGCGACGAGGCTGACCCAGTCGCTGGCCGCTCGCCTGTCATGTTCGCGATGGCGATGAGCAAAACCGCCACCAAGGCAAGCGCAGCAGCGCCACCCGCAATCCACCGGCCTCGACCGGATGGCGGCTGGTCCGGCGACACCGGCGCCGTCACGGTGGTCGGCGGAACAGGGAGCGGCCTGGTGGCCTGACCCCCGACCGCCGTGGTGGTTAGTGGCGCCTCTGAGCGCTCGGCGGGTGACCCGAGCTCAATATCGCTAAGGCGGTCGTGCACTGCCAGGGCGGACTGCGGCCGCAGCTGCGGTGACTTGCTGAGCAGCAGCGCGACGAGCGCCTCAAGGGCTCGGTTGATCCCCGGACGCCGCTCGCTGAGCGACGGCGGCGCCGCGTTGACATGCTGGTGCCCCAGCGACAGCGGATGCTCACCCTCAAACGGCGGCCGTCCAGTCAACATCGTCGTCATCACGCAGCCCAGCGCATACAAGTCGCTGCGCTCGTCGGCCGGGCCCCCTGTCAGCTGCTCCGGTGAGAGGTACGGCGCACTGCCAACGACAGTATTCGTCGCGGTCAGCCGCGACGTGGCGGTCTGTGCAAGACGCGCGATTCCGAAGTCGACGATCTTGAGTCCGCCGCGGGTGTCAAACATCAGGTTGGTGGGCTTGATGTCGCGGTGCACCACGCCGGCACCATGCGCCGCCGACAACCCTGAAGCGACGGCTGCGGTCAGCGCGACGGCCTCCAGCTCCGGCAGGGGTCCGCGTTCGGCCACATACGCCTCCAGGGTTGGTCCCGGCAGCAACTCCATGACCAGAAAGGCCGTGTCCCCGTCAATACCGCTGTCAAAGATGGTCACGACGTTGGGATGCTGCAGCCCGGCCGCACTCTGCGCTTCCCGCTGAAACCGTTCGAAAGCGACCCGGTCACCAGCCGGATCAAACTGCTGCACCTTAAGCGCCACATCCCTACCCAACCGAGTGTCATCGGCCACCCAGACACGGCCCATCCCACCAGCCCCAATCAGCCGCTCCAACCGATAACGGCCCACCAGCAGCATCCCCGCATCCATGCCCTACATCCTGCTGGGTGAAGGTCCCCCGGTTCATTGGAGGCTCGATTCGCGGTTTCCAACTTTGACGAGGGTGCCAGGGTTCGCATTGGTGGTGTCAGCGTAGAACGCTGCTTCGTATTCGTCTGGGCTGCGATCTCTCGCAGCGTCATCTCCTGGGCCCTCAGCAGCGCAATCTCCTCGCGCTCCCGAAACGACAGATACCGTCCCGACGGCGGGACCAACGACATCGGTGGCATGCCGCCACCCTGGCGGAACCAGCGATTCCCGACCGCAGGCGACACGCCACAGGCCGCCGCCGCATCCTCACTCGACAGCCCCTCGGCGATCCTCAGCCAGAACCGACGCTCACTCTCCCGCCGAATTGGCGGCCGCCCCGGCGACCGCATCGCCGGCCGTCCCGTCACCGTCGTCATCCACCCCGCCGGTCGCCCCATCCGCACCTCCATGATCAAGGTGTTGCGACGACCGGTTGAATCCGCCTTGGGAGCCTTTATCGCTGTGATGGATTAGCCCGTCCCGCATCACGTCGCGGCGCCACAAGCCCATCTCGAAGGCTGACAAAACCAAGTCCGTGGTCATGGTGTCGGCCATCGGCCAACCCACCACCTTTGCGGGAGAACACATCCAGCACCACCGCCAGGTAGAGGATTCCTTGCAGCGTTTTGATATAGGTCAGGTCGGCGACCCACAGCGTGTTCGGCGCAGCGGCGGTGAAATTCCGCTCGACCAGATCGGGAGCCGCGTGGCGCTCCTGTCTTGCCGGGTGGTTTTCCAGTGTTTGTGCAGGTGAGCGCCGGCAATGCGAGTTGTCGCATCAGCCGCGCTACCCGTTTGCGGCCCACCAAGATGCCCTCACGGGCCAGCATGGTGTGGATGGGCGGCGCGCCGTAGCTGCGGCGCGACCGCTCCCAGATCGCTTCAATCCGCTCCGCCACCGCCGCATCAGCCACCGCCCCTGCCGACGGCTGCGGCCTGCTGCGGTCGTAGAAGGTGGACACCGGTTCACCGATCGCGGCGAGCAGCGGCGCAACTCCGAAGGTGTGACGATGTGTCTCCGCAAAGGTCGCGACCTGCGCCGGGGTCGGGGCGGCCTCCTGGGTGAAAAACGCGCTCGCCAACCTCAAGTTGCCGTTCGGCGATGGTGTCCGCCGGAGGGCCTGGCTCTCGAACCGCCACGGACGGCTGATGACTCCTCCAGACGACTGACCGACGTCCAGGAGGGCATGCCGTGAACCGAACTCAGGTGCAGCCCAAGGCAGTACGACCTTGATGACCTGCCGCAGCCGCCGATTCCCTTCCGTTTTTGACTGCGGTACAGGAATCCGCCTGCGCGCGAGGTCACCTCAGCTGAATAACAGTGAGCCCGGCATGACACCAGCACACCCGCACCCCTGCATCGTCGTCGGCGTGACCGAACACCAGCCGCCGCAGGTGATCCGGCAGGCCGCCGGCTTCGCCCGCCGCTTCGGCGCCACCTTGGTCTGCGCACACGTTGACGCCGATGCCTACGTCGTCGCCGAACACCCCGACGGCTCGGTTGGTCACGCCCGATCGACCCTTACCTGCCCGAATGGGACACCGCCGTCTTCGACCGCGGCCTAGCCGATCGGATCAAGAAGCTGGCCGGCGAAGAGCAGGTGCTGGTGGAGTTGCGAGAACTGGCCGGTGACATCGGCCACGCCCTCGGCCGGCTGCCGACGTCCTCAGCGCAGAGATGATCATCGTCGGCAGCCGCCGCGGCGGCCTGCGGGTCAGCATGCACGAATTCTTCGGCGGCTCCGTCGCCGCCCACCTGGCACACCGCCAATCCCGGCCGGTTGTCGTGATCCCGCTCAGCCCCGTCCCCGCCGGCGGCCGGCTGCCGTGGGAAGGGGGCGGTGCGGCGATGGACCCGGCCCACCCGCGGCTCCGGGCCGACCCGGATGTGGAGGCCGCCCAAGCAGCCAAGCCGCGACCGGTGAACTTGTCGTGGGCACGCTGCGCATTGGCGACGTGTTACGCCTGGAGACGGTCGGTGGGGCGTTGCTGCTCGCGGCGACGGTCGTGGCGATGATGTGGGCGAACTCGCCGTGGGCCGACGCGTACAGGGCGCTTCGGGACGCAAACTTCGGTCCCGCGGAGCTGGGTTTGGATCTGACCGTTGGTCAGTGGGCGGCAGACGGGCTCCTGGCGATCTTCTTCTTCGTCGCTGGACTGGAGCTCAAGCGGGAGTTCGTGGCGGGGGATCTGCGGGATCCGCGTCGGGCGCAGTGACTCCGCCAGGATCCCCGGAGTGGTGACGGGATGACCGCCGCGAAATGGGGGACCGCCGACGAACCTTGGCGTTGTCGAAATCATCCAGTGACCCTCGTCGCCAAGCAGCCCTGCTCCCCACTTGGGATCGGCAGCTGCGATGGCATCAGGCGGCACGTGCACCAGATTGGCCTCCACTCGGACCGCATGGGCCACGATCCGGAAAATCTCGTTCCACGACAGCCACTCGTCGGAGGTGATGTGGAAGGTGTCGCCGATAGCGGGATGTCCCAGCAGGCCAACGAAGGCTTTCGCGAAGTCGCGCTGATGACTCAAGGCCGCAGGGACGTTCGTCACCAGGGCTGGTCGAGGGCGCCTGGTCGCCGAACTCTGGGCTGGCGGCATTGTTGTGGCTGCAGGTATCGGTAGCATGCCGGCCATGGAGTTCCGTTATCTCGGCATGTCGGGCCTGAAAGTTTCGGAGATCATCTACGGAAATTGGTTGACCCACGGGTCCCAGGTGGAGAACGACACCGCGACTGCCTGTGTCCACGCCGCCGCGGACGCTGGGGTGACGACCTTCGACACCGCGGACGCCTATGCGAACGGTGCGGCCGAGACCGTGCTCGGTGAGGCGCTGAAGGGTCAGCGGCGGGAGAGTTTGGAGATCTTGACCAAGGTGTACTGGCCCACCGGCCCGGCTGGCCCTAACGACGCGGGCCTGTCGCGTAAGCACATCATGGAGAGCATCCAGGGCTCGCTGCGCCGGTTGCAGACCGACTACGTCGACCTGTACCAGGCGCACCGCTATGACTTTGAGACGCCGCTGGAGGAGACCATGCAGGCGTTCGCCGACCTCGTGCGGCAGGGAAAGGTGCTCTACGTCGGGGTCAGCGAGTGGACCGCTGACCAGATCCGGGCGGGTCACGCGCTGGCACATGACCTGGGCATCCATCTCGTGTCCAACCAGCCGCAGTACTCGATGTTGTGGCGGGTGATCGAGGGCGAGGTCATCCCGACGTCGCGGGAGCTCGGTATCTCGCAGATCGTTTTCTCACCCATCGCCCAGGGTGTGCTTACGGGCAAGTATCGGCCGGGGGCCGAGCCACCGGCCGGCAGTCGTGCCACCGACGAGAAGGGTGGCGCGGACATGATCAAGCGGTTCCTCAATGACTCTGTCCTTGAAGCGGTGCAGCAGCTGCAGCCGATCGCGGACGAGCTGAGTATTCCGATGGCGAACCTCGCCATCGCCTGGGTGCTGGCCAACGACAACGTCGCGGGCGCGATCGTCGGCGCCTCCCGCCCAGAGCAGATCAC
Source organism: Propionibacteriaceae bacterium (assembly GCA_035264145.1). Taxonomy (GTDB): domain Bacteria; phylum Actinomycetota; class Actinomycetes; order Propionibacteriales; family Propionibacteriaceae; genus Microlunatus. Next base: position 3,425 of record DATFQP010000222.1, on the reverse strand, counting down.
CTCGAACGCGAAGGCCTCCGGCATCTCCCTGAACGACGAGGTGCTGAAGAAGGTTGAGGAAGTCCTCGGCGACCTGGTCGAGACCGACCCCACCAAGACGATGTCGCCGGTCAGCCGCCCAGCCTAGATCGGTGGTCAGGACCACAGGCAATGCGGTCTCAGGCGAGATCTCGCTGCGCTCACCCGTTCCGCCCGGTTGGTGTCACGCCACCGCCGCCGGACTTTTCCCATTCGGGCTTGAGCGCTGCTGCTTGGGACTAATCGAGGGCCGGACTCGGCACGATCTGGCGAAGCGTGTACCTCCCACCGTCCAGGTCGCGCCGCCCGACTGCTCGCATTGGAGTTGTTAGCCGGGCGATGCTGGACTAGGACTTGGCGGATGTCGCCTCGGTCGCGCCTGCCATTCAGCTGGCTCCAAGCCAGCGAGCCTCAACGGCCAAGGCGAACAATTGGCGAGCGACGAGCAACGCCAAGACGGCCCACGGAACTGGCGACCCGCCGGTCGTTCTCTTCGAAGCGCAGAAGCTGGGGGCGGACCCAACTGACGTTAGTCGTGACGCGAAATGGCCTCGACGGGCGATGATGGAGGGCATGGTGCGGTTATGGCGCTAGTCACGCTGCCCTGGAGATGCTAAGGAAAGCTGTGGGGCCGCTCTTCTTCGGTTCCACTGCCGACGTGATAGCCCGCAGCTGCTGAAACGCCTCGAGTTCTGATCAAGGGCCGGCGCAAGCGCCGGCCCTTGCGGCGCGTGTCAGCCCTCCGCTGCGGGCGGCGCCACCCCCATGCTTTACCTTGCTCTGTTGCCTCAACTGCGAGCGCGGGCCGTTGCCTCGACGGCAGTCTGGATCAGCTGCGTCACGGCTTCTGGCTGCGACACAAATGACGCATGTGACGCTGGCAGTTCCTGAATGGTGGACCCACCCCGCTCGGCCATGAAACGCTGCGCCACAGGCGGGATGGCGCGGTCCTCGGTACCGAGCAGGTACCAGGAAGGAATAGTCCGGAACGCGGGCGGACCTGAAGGAGCCGCCGCCGCGCCGGCGCTCCACGGTCGCTGGGCCGCAGCCATCACGGCGGCCGTCTGGGCGTCGACGTCCTCGGCGGCTGCTTCGGGGAAGAGGTCCTGGTCGAGGTAGACGTCGACACCTTCGCTTCCGTCAGGGCCGGTGAAGGGCAGCGGCCGGAGGGCGGCGGGGATCAGGCTGCCCTGGAAGATGTCGGACTGGATGAGGCTCTGGATACTCTCGCCCTCCTCGGGCATCCAGCCGTTGAGGTAAACCAGTGCCTGAACCTGATCGTTGCCGGTCGCCGCGTTGCTGATGACCGCCCCGCCGTATGGATGCCCGACTAAAGCAATTGGCCCGGCGAGGCTGCGCAGCAGGGTCGCCAGCAAGGCGGCGTCACTTTCCCGGTTGGGAAGCGGATTGGCGAAGCCAACGGTGCTGAACCCTCGGCTACGGAGGCGATCTGGGCGTAGCCGATGTTGAGGGGGACCGCGATAGCGTGGCAGGTTGGCCCGCAGCCGTTCCCTGACCGCGGGCCGTTGATGTCGAACACGATCAGCAGCTGATCCTCGGGAAACTCGGTGCCGAAACACCGGCCGGGACGCCTGCAGGGCTCAAAATCCCGCCCACGCCGTCCGTCGTCCGAAGGTGCCTGTCACAGAGCGTCCATCGGCGCCGCGGGTCAGAACGGGCGAAGTCCTTGCGATGCACGATCTCGGTCGCGCGGCTGTTGGCGTGTCCGACAAGATGTGAGATGGCCTCGATATCAAGACCACTGGCGGACACGAGCGCACACAAACGAGTGCCGCAAGCTCGCGCGGTGTCCGAGCGGTCGGATCGAGCCCGCGGTTCCGATGATCCGACGGTACGCGCGGCGGACGTCTGCGGCGTCGAGTTCAGTGCCGACCCTGGTGGTGAACACGAGGCCGTCTAGCCAGGTCGGGCCAGCCGCTGGGCGAGCCGGTGGTCACGCAGTACGTCGACGAAGCGAGCCGGGAGTTCCATGGTCCGGCGGGACCTCTTGGTCTTGGTGTCCCCGCCGGCGCGGACAGATCGCCACAGGTCAAAGGTCGGCGGGTCGCCATCGAGGTCGACCCGGTCCCACTCGAGCACGCGCAGCTCTTCGGTTCTGGCACCAGTGAGAAGCGACACAAGACGCGTACGCGATGGTTCGCGACGACACCGTAGGCCAGCTCGCCTTGTGTCGGACACGCGTAGTGACTCGCCACCTTTGGGGGCGGCATCGCGGCAGACCTGGCGGTCGGCCAACATCCTCTTGGTCGGTCGGCCAACATCCTCTTGGTCGGAATGGATCTGGTCATGAGGTCCCCTAAGCCGGCGGATCGAAACCGGTTCACACGACGAGCGCTATTCCTACGACGAGGGTTACCAGGCAGAAATAAAAGGGGCACCATGTCGCGATAGATCAGTGTCAGCACAAACAGCAGCACCATGCTGCCGAGGAGCATCCAGCCGATCCATATCGGCAGATCACTCCTCAGCATGGCGACTCCAAGAATTGCCAGGCCAGCCTCAGTCAATAGGAAATACATCCCCTCGGCGAAGGCAACAGGATCCACCTGCGTCGGTAGAGGTGCTAAAGCCAGAGGACGGTGGCGGGGATGAGGACGGCCACGCTTGCCCAGGTCAGCCACGCCGAAGGTTGCCCACCTTGGCCGTAGGCCAGTAATCCGATGCCGATCACGGTGACTAACGCGCTTAGTCCGACCAGGACCTGGCGACTGACCAGGCGCTAGGCGAGGCGCGAATGACCTCCAGCCTCCGAGTGGCGGAGTTCTCCGTGAAGACGCGGAAGGATACGGGGGTGAATACAGCGCACATGAACAGCACAGCTCCAACGATGATCACGATCCCGGTGACTCGCACAGGGCTAGCCTCCCATCTGCACGACGACCGGCCAGCAGGCCGACCTCTGCAAGGATTTGCACAGCTGGGCCCGACTTGGCCCGAACGCCCTGCCTCGCTCTGGTACACGCGACCCTGCCCATGCCTGTACGTCCGCGGACGACACGCGCCCGCTTGCACGGCGCCGACTCGCCAGCCGCACGTCAATGGTTATAGAAGCGGTCGTCCGCGTACCCCCGACGTGCCCCCGACGCGCACCACACGCTTTGAATGCACGCAATGCACCGATCAGCACGCGGCGGAGCGGATTGCTCGTCCCGAGTCAGACCTTCGTAACGAGATGCACATACCTCCGGTACGTAATCGAACACCAGTCCTGCTGGGTATGCTCAGCGCGCATGAAGATCACGGGTTACCGGATCGTCCCGACCGTGCTGGACTGGGGGCGGCGGATCGGTGACGTGAACGGGGTGATGCCGGGGAACGAGACCCCGTCGAGCGTGGTGCTCGTGGAGACCGATTCCGACCTCACGGGCGTCGCCATCGGCCACGGC
>DATFQP010000221.1:0-3611 GCA_035264145.1 Propionibacteriaceae bacterium | reverse complement strand
ACCGGGGATCTCGCGCGCGAGCGCTGCCCAAGACAACGCGCTCGAAACGTTCCGTCCCAGTCGCCCGCTCCGTCATGCGGCGGCTTGAGCAGCACCTCTCAGAGTTTTGTAGACCCGACTGCAGATGCCCTTGTGTTCACCGCACCTGCGGGTGGCCCACTATTCCGCTCCTGGGGACGCGCTGTCTTGCGGCCGGTGCTGCGTGCCGGGTTGGACGATATAACTTCCACGGACTTCGGCACAGCTTTGTCGCGATCATGGTGGCCGTGGGCCGTAACGTACGCGAGGTCTCCGAGTGGGCTGGGCACAACAGCGTCGCGTTCACGCTGACGAGATACGGCGGATTGTTCGAGGACGGCGCCGATGCCGCGGTCGACCGCCTTGAGGCACTTCTCGACGGCAAAGTCGCTGGAGCCCTTTCGGACAGCCCTCCGCTTCCTAACCACGCAGGTTGAAGGAATTCCTCCCATACAGGCCCGGCGTCGTGCTGGTCGTTTAGATTGTGAATGTCCACTTGATCGCCGACCGCATCATCCCGAACTTCGCGCGGTGCATGTTCAGGCTCGTCCTTGCCTGGCCGAACACGTAGGGATGATCACGCACTCGCTGCAGAATGGTGGTGTTGCTGTACTCCGCTGCTGTACCGCACCAAGGCTGACCCCGCCCAGCGTTACAGCCGGACTTCGTAGACGAGGTTGAACGGAGTCTCGGTGGCACGGCGGAAGCGACTGAATCCGCTCGCGGTCACAATCTGGCGGATCGCCGCCTCGCCGGCCTGGGCGCCCAGCGGCTGGGTGGAGCCTTGCGACTTCGCGTTCGGCACGCAGACGAAGGTCGAGAACCCGTAGTAGAGGCGACCTACCGGGTTGAGGTTGCCGGCGAGGTCGTCGGCCGCAATCGGCTCGACGATCATCCAGACGCCATCGGGTGCGAGTGCTTCGCGAACGTGCGTCGCGGCACCGATCGGGTCGCCCATGTCGTGCAGGCAGTCGAAACTGGTGACCAGGTCGTACCCCTCGCCGGAGAAGGACTCCGCGCTCGCCACCTCGAACGACAAGCGCTCGGCAACGCCCGCTTCCGCCGTCCGCTTGCGCGCCTCCTCGATCGACCGGGCGTGATAGTCCGATCCGACGATGCGTGATCTGGGATAGTGCTCGGCCAGCAATAGGCTCGACGAGCCGAATCCGCAGCCGACGTCGGCAACGTTCGCTCCCGCCCGAAGTCGATCCTCGACGCCGTCGAGTGAAGGGATCCAGCGAGGCACGAGATTGGCCAGATATCCCGCGCGGAAGAACAGATCGGCTCCTGTGAAAACCTCGTCGTCCTGCTCGTCCCAGCCGACCCCCGCTCCAGTACGGAACGCGTCCGTGATCCGGTCGAGCGCCTTGAGAGCGCCCAGTGCGCTCACGAAGCCACCGGGTGCGTAGAGCGGTCCATCCGGATTCGCGAGAGCGAACGCCTGCTCCTCGGTGAGGCAAAATGTCTGCGATCCCGGCCGGAAGCTGACGTACCCGCCTGCCGCCTGGCCACCGAGCCACTCGGTGATGTACCGCGCCTCGCACTTGGTCCGGGCTGCCAACTCGTCGGGTGTTGCGGGGCCTTCCGCCAAGGCACGGTAGAGCCCGAGCCGGTGCCCGATGACGGCACTGCCTGCTGTGATGGTTGCACCCAGGTCGCCCACAAAACGACTCAGGAACTCGTTGAGCTTGTCCTCATTCATGGTGTCCTCCAGGGCTGGTAGAAATGCTCAGCTCTGGTGTACGCCGGACCCGCCAGCCGCCACCATGCGGAGAAACCCGTAAGGGACGCTCAGTCGCTAGGCCGATGTAGCCCGTTCGCCACCGCCCACGCGGCGACAGCGGCCCGGCTGGCGACACGTAATTTGCCCATGATGTTGCGGACGTGGACCTCGGCCGTTTTCTCTGTGATGCCGAGAGCGCGCCCCAGTTGACGGTTGGTGCTGCCGGTCGCGATCATCGCGGCAACTTCCCGCTCCCGCGCCGTCAGTTCAACGGATGGAGCGGCGCCGGACTGCGCCGGTGCGGTAGCCGAGGCCGCGTACGACCGGGCCAGGTCGATGGCGGCCGCGACCGTCATGCTGCGCCCGGAGTGACGCGCCCTCTCGGCGGCATCTGGCCCGATCGCGTTTGCGATCGTGGCCTCGAGCTTGCCCAACCTTTGCCGTTCATCAGCCGGTACCGTGGCGGCGAGTGCTTGCCGAAGCATCCCCGCCGCACCAAGGAGCCGCGCTGCAGAGTGGTAGGACGCGCGCCTGGCCGCTACCGTCGCCAATGCCTCGAGACATTGCGCGACACCGCGACGGTCGTCCAGGGCGTCGTAGATCGTGAGCGCCTCGCCGAGCGAGATCGACCCCTCATCGACCAAACCCCGGCGCAGCAGCACAGTGCCTAATCCCCAGGCCGCCCACGCCTCCGCCCATGAATAGTCGATGTCTCGCGACCGCCGGAGGCTGTCGCGCAACAGCCGTTCGGCCTTGGCCAGGTCGCCCCGCTCTGCCGCCAACATGGCGAGATCGTGTTCCGCCCACGTCACGCCCTGGTCGAATCCAAGTTCACCGAACATCCGGGCTGCGTCGTTGTATAAGGCGGCGGCCTCGTCATACCGTCCCTGGCCCCGTGCGACATTGCCCAGGCAGAGACTGGAGGTAGCCATACTGGGCCGATCTCCGGTGCGTTCGGACAGCGCCCGAGCGGTCGTCAACGCCCGTTCCGCGTCGTCGAGATCCCCGCGGACACTGGCCACAAAACCAAGTGATACGAGAGCCTTGAGCAGAGTGGCAGGCGAGATGGCCGTCTGGTCCGCCGCCGACAGCAAACCCTCGAGCGTTGCCTTGCCCTCGCCGAAATGGCCGCGCGTGTACCAATACCAACTGAGGGCGCTGGCGAGGACAAGCGCGTGTTCGAGGTCTCCGGCGGCACGACGGTCGGCCAGAGCCGCTCGGAGATTGCCGTGTTCCTCACCGATCCACGCGTAGGAAGCGGCTTCCGCCGCGCCGGTGCCGGCAACCTGGATGGACCTCGCGCCGTCGGCGTAGTACACGGCATGGCGGGCCCGTACCGTGACCGCGTCGTCGTGCCGCTCGAGCTGCTCGACCGCGAATTCCCGGATGCTCTCAAGCATGCCGAACCCCGCAATCCCGTCCGTCCTGGCGGTGCGGCGGATCAGGTTCTTGTCCAGCAGCGAGCCGAGACCGCCCAGGATGTCGGGATCAGGTGCGGCGCAGATCTGCTCGGCGGCGGAGAGCGTCCAGCCGCCAGCAAAGACAGACAACCGCCTGAAGAGCGTTCGCTCCCGGTGTGCGAGGAGATCGTGACTCCACTCGATGGCCGTACGCAACGCCCGGTGCCGGGTGGCCATGTCTTCATCGCCCTCGTTGAGCAGGATCATGCGATTTTCCAGACGGTTCACCAACTCTTCGGGGCTGAAGACGTCTAGGCGCGCCGCGGCCAGTTCGATAGCGAGCGGCAGCCCATCCAGCCGCAGACAGATCTCGGCGACCGCACCGGCATTGTGCCGGGTCAGTCTGAAGTCCGGGTGCCGGGCGCGCTCGAGTAAGAGAGCCACGGAGGCGGTCGCCGAGAGCCGCTCCG
>DATFQP010000220.1:0-6545 GCA_035264145.1 Propionibacteriaceae bacterium | reverse complement strand
GTGGTCGGGGATTTGGCCTGAGCTGCCGGCGCAGGAAGCGAGTGTGGCGCACCCAGACCGTAGCTGGCCGCGTAGTCTGTCCCACATGGCGGTCGAGGCGGTGCAGAACTATGCTCACGCGGTTTTCGGGTTGACCAAGATCACTCGGACCAAGGCTAGGGAAGCGGCGAAGTCGCTGCTGGGCCAGGCCGGCTTGAACGACGTAGCAACCCATACCAGCGAGCGTGTGACCAAGCTGGCTGAGGAGTTGCTGACTGCCAGCCGGGCCAATCGCAACGTGCTCGAGAAGGTTGTTCGGGCTGAGGTGGACAAGGCGGCCAGCAGACTGGGCTTTGTGCGGATGCAGGACTTGGAGCAGCTCAGAGCAGAGATCGCCGACCTGCGCAGCAGGTTCAGCGCGGCTGCGGATCACGGCGGGCCCCGCGTGCGGGTGTCTCCGGCCAGCGACCCGCCACGCACGACCGCCACAGCGAGAAAGGCGGCGGCTAAGAAGTCGGCTGCAAAGAAGGCCGCGACTAAGAAGGCGGTGCTTCAGGAGAGCGCAAGCAGCGAGGGACTCGGGATGGCGCCGAATGAGTGAACCACTGACACGTGGGGTGGATGCCGGTGACAGGCCTGACCCTCCTGTCACGGGCGATGTTGCCGTCGATGAAGCGCTGAGAAGTCTGGCAGATCTCGACTCTGCGCCGCTCCATGCCCATCATGACGGTCTCGCTCGGACGCACGAAGCTCTGCAGGCTGCCCTCGAGGCGGGTTCCGGTCGCCAGGACGCAACGAATCCAGCTTGAGAATGGTTAGCGGCGACCGTTCCCGCCGTTCTCGCCTCGACGTTGACCTTGTCAATCGTGGGCTGGCTCGCTCGCGCAGCCACGCCCAGTCGATGATCGTTTCGGGCATGGTCAAGGTCAACGAACAAGTGGTGACCCGAGCGGCCGAGCGTGTGACCGCCAACGAACGGTTGTCGGTGAGCGGCGACCACTATGTCTCTCGAGCTGCGCACAAGTTGCTGGGAGCCCTTGACGATCTCGACTTAGACGTGGGCGGTCGCGCACTCGACGCCGGCGCCTCCACTGGGGGCTTCACGCAGGTGCTGCTGGAGCGCGGCTGCACCGAGGTGATCGCGATTGACGTCGGAACGGATCAGCTGGCCACATCGCTTCGTCATGACAAGCGAGTACGGGTCTGGGAGCGGACGCATCTCCGCGACCTGGACCTCCGCCATGTCGACGGTGAGCCGGTCGATCTCATCGTCGCCGATGTGTCGTTCATCTCGCTGTTGATGATCTTGGATCCGTTGATTTCGGTGCTCCGTCCGGACGGCCGTCTGCTTTTGATGGTCAAGCCGCAATTCGAGGTAGGCCGGGCAGCGCTCGGAAGAACTGGTGTCGTTCGATCCGAGAGTCTCCGCCAGGAGGCCGTGCACAATGTCAGCTCAGCGGCTGCCGAGAGGGGTTGGCCGCTTCAAGCCGTCGTGCCGAGTCGGCTGCCCGGGCCGGCCGGCAACGTCGAATTCTTCGCTCTATTCGCCCGAACGCCACTTGTGATGCCGATCGGAACCCGCTGAACGTGACGCTGGGGTTCCCGGGCCGACGACCTCGGCCGCTCTATGCTGTGGCAGGTGAGCGCGCCAGACGGTCATCCTCATCCGGTTCGCCGCGTTGCCGTACTCACCCATCCGCGTAGACCAGCGGCCATCGCCAGCGCAGTACGACTGGTCGAGGGCTTGAGCGCTGCTGGCATCGAGATAGCTATGCCGGCCGAAGATCTGACCAGCCTGAGCCCTTATCTGGCCGCGCCTGTCACTGAGCTCACCCGACGGAACGATCAGGCAGCCCCGGCCGCCGAATTGATGATCGTCCTGGGCGGTGACGGAACAATCCTGCGCGGCGCTGAGTGGGTGATGGCCTCGGACACGCCGCTGCTCGGGGTCAACCTGGGCCACGTGGGGTTCCTTGCCGAAGCGGAGTCATCAGAAATCGACAGCATCGTCGAGCGCGTCGTCGACCGGTCGTATCGGGTGGAGGAACGATTCACCATCGACCTTCAGGTCCGGAACGGCGACGACGTGATCTGGTCATCATTCGCCATCAACGAGGTCTCGATCGAGAAGTCCTCGCGGGAACGGATGCTGGAGGTGCTGGTAGAAATCGACGGTCGGCCACTGTCGCGCTGGGCGTGCGATGGGCTCCTCGTATCAACTCCGACCGGATCGACTGCCTACGCTTTCTCGGCGGGAGGCCCGGTGATCTGGCCCGGTGTCGATGCCTTCTTGGTTGTTCCACTCAGCGCCCACGCCCTGTTCGCGCGTCCCTTGGTGCTGGGGCCGTCCTCCCGCGTGGTCGTGGAACTGCTGGCGGCCGCCCAGACGACGGGCGTGCTGTCCTGTGACGGTCGTCGTTCGGTGGAACTGGCCAGCGGGATGGAGGTCGAGGTTGTCCGCGGCCGCCACCGACTGCGGCTGGCGAGGCTTTCCGAGGCGCCCTTCACGGACCGTCTGGTCGGTAAGTTCGGCTTGCGAGTCGAGGGCTGGCGAGGTCTGGCGGACCCAGACGAGCTAGCCGATCGTCAGCAGGCGCCCGCATGATCGCCGAACTCCGGATCACCGACCTCGGGGTCATTTCCGACGCCACGATGTCTTTCCATCCGGGACTGACCGTCGTGACCGGTGAGACCGGTGCCGGTAAGACGATGATCATCACCGGGCTCGGGCTGCTGCTCGGCGGGCGGGCCGACCCGAAGCTGGTGCGCAGCGGAACCGATCGAGCTCGGATCGAAGGCAGATTTGTCGCCACCCCTTCGGAGGTCGTGGACCGGATGCTCGCGGCGGGCGGGGAGCTGGACGCGGATGGCGAGCTGCTGGTGGCCCGGCATCTCACCGCCAGTGGGAGATCGCGCGCCTTTCTGGGTGGCGCGTCAGTGCCGGCGGGAGTCTGTACTGACGTGACGGCCGACCTCCTGACCATCCACGGCCAGTCGGAGCAGCTTCGGTTGGCTGAGCCGGACCGCCAGCGCCGAGTTCTCGATAGGTTCGCCGGACCGGCGGTGATGGAGCCGTTGGACGCCTACAGCCGGCTCTGGGCGGAGTTGCAAGCTGAGCGGTCGGAATTGGCTGGACTTCGGATGGAGGCCCAGTCCCGAGCGCGCGAGATCGACCTCTTGCGCTTCGGCCTGGACGAAATCGAAAAAATCGCTCCAGGCCCGGGTGAGGATCTGGCGCTGGCTGCCGAGGCCAACCGACTGCAGAGCGCAGATGACTTGCGGGCTGCCGCGCAGTCGGCCGTGCTGGCACTCGCCGGCTCTGACGACGAGGCGGGCGGCGCACTCGCCTGGTTGGCCGCGGCGCGGAAGGCGTTGGAGCAGACGCGAGCCGACGATGTCGAGCTGGCGACGCTCGCGAGCCGGCTGGCTGAGACCGGCTATGCACTCACCGATATCACCGCAGAGCTGGCCCGATATCTGGACGCGCTGGACGTCGAGCCCGCACGCCTCGAACAGATTGCCGAGCGCCGTGCCCGGTTGAGCGTTCTCACGCGGAAATACGGGACAACCTGCGACGAGGTATTGGCTTGGGCCGTGGAGGCCGCCGAGCGACTGCGCGCACTCGAGGACAGCGACGACCGGATCCTGATGCTGACGTCCAGAATCGAGCAACTCGGCACCGAGCTCGGCGCGCTGGCTGAGCGCATCAGTGCCGCCCGCCGAGAGGCCGCCGACCGTTTCAGCGCCCAGGTTGTCGAGGAGCTGGCGGCGCTCGCCATGCCGCACGCGATGTTGCGATTCCAGCTGACCGGCACCAACTTGGGTCCGCACGGGGCCGACGCCGTGGATCTTGTGTTCAGTGCCAATCGGGATGTGCAGCCCAGGAGCCTCGGCAAGGTGGCCTCCGGTGGTGAACTGTCAAGGGTGCGATTGGCCCTGGAAGTGGTCCTCGCCGCCGGCCGGGAAGCCGGAACGCTGGTCTTCGACGAGATTGACGCCGGTGTGGGCGGCCGGGTCGCGGTGGAGATCGGTCGTCGATTGGCGCGCTTGTCCCACGACACTCAGGTCATCGTGGTCACTCACTTGGCCCAGGTCGCCGCATTTGCAGACCAGCACTACGTCGTGGTCAAGTCCGGCGACGGACAGGTCACAACCAGTGGCGTTGTCCATGTCGGAGAGGCAGATCGAGCTGTCGAACTGGCACGAATGATGGCGGGCCTGGAGACAACCGAGTCCGCGCTTGCGCACGCTGGCGAGCTGGTGGAGCTGGCCATCGCGGATCGTGCTGGGGCCGGGGCGACCCATTAGGCCCTAAAAGCTAGCCGCCCAACCGACATCTCAACCAGCACCGAATTGTCAGCCCGAGCGCCATCCACAACGGTGGTCTTGCTGGCTCGGGCAGCCAACCGGCATCGCGAGAAGTGCCAGTATGGGACCCGACATGCGACTCTCGACTCTCATCCGCAGACGCGGTACCCCCGCCGAGATCAGCGGTCCAGTTCGGCTGGACCGCCGTACCAAGAATCTGACGAAGCGGCTACAGCCGGGTGAAGTCGCAGTCATCCACCACACCGATCTGGACCGAGTGAGTGCCGAAGCGCTGGTGGAGGCTGGTGCCGGCGCCGTCGTCAACGCCGTACCGTCTGTGTCCGGCCGCTATCCCAATCTGGGGCCCGGCATCTTGCTGGCGGCGGGCATCGCGCTGATCGACGATGCCGGTGAAAGTATCTTCACCCAGCTGCACGAGGGTGACCCAATCACTCTGGACGGTGACCGGCTTCTCGACGCTGACGGACACCTCGTCGCGACGGGCACGCTGGTTACCACGGAGGTCCTCGAAGATCAGCTGAACTTCGCCCGCGAGGGGCTGGCAGACCAGATTGAGGCGTTCGCCGCCAACACCATGGAGTACCTGCGGGTCGAGAAAGAGTTGCTTCTCGAGGGCGTGGGAGTGCCAGATGTTGCGACTGCTATCGATGGCCGCCACGTGCTCATCGTCGTCCGCGGCTACGATTACCGCTCCGATCTTGCGGCGTTGCGTCCGTACATCTCGGAGTACAAGCCACTGCTGATGGGAGTCGACGGCGGGGCCGACGCCCTGATCGAGGCCGGCTACCGGCCCGACATGATCATCGGTGACATGGACTCGTGCTCCGACGCTGCGCTGCAGAGCGGCGCCGAACTGGTTGTCCACGCCTACCGGGACGGCCGGGCACCTGGCATCGAACGCATTGAGAGGCTTGGCCTGGAAGCGGTTCCGTTCCCCGCCCTCGGGACGAGTGAGGACGCCGCCATGCTGCTGGCCGACTCCAAAGGCGCACGCCTAATCGTGGCGGTCGGCACGCACGCCTCGCTGGTGGAGTTCCTCGACAAGGGCCGGGCGGGCATGGCCTCGACATTTCTGACCCGGCTACGGGTTGGGCCCAAACTGGTTGACGCCAAGGGCGTCTCCCGCATCTACCGCAGTCAGGTCAAGGGCTGGCATCTGCTGTTGCTGGTGTTGTCTGCGCTGATCGCTCTCACCACAGCACTGTTGCTGACCGATCTGGGCGGCCAGGTGGGCAGCCTTCTGCTAGCCCGGATCCGCGACGCGCTCTACTGGGTGAAGGAACTCTTCACTTGATCAATTTCCGCTACCACATCGTGTCGCTTATGGCGGTGTTTCTGGCGCTCGCGGTGGGCCTCGTTCTCGGCGTCACCCTGCGGCCATCGGTGGACACCGGCCTGGCCCAGCAGGCAGCTCAGGACCGCAAGCAGGTCCAGGACCTTCGCGCCGAGCTCGATCGGCGCAACGCGCTGGACGAATACCGGGAGGCCTATGCTGCCCGCGCGGGCCAGGAGCTGACCGCAGGTGCGCTCAATGAGACCAAGGTGGCTGTCGTCGCCATGCCCGAAGCTCCGTCTGCCGTGGTCTCGGCGATCAACGCGGCCGCGACCGCAGCCGGTGGAACCGTAACCACGACAGTCAAGGTGAACGCCAAGGCCTTCGACGCGGAAAAAGGCACCGAGCTCACGTCGGCGCTCAGCACCTATGCCGGCGCCTTGGGGCTGACCGACTCGATGTCGGACGGCACGAAGTTCGGGCTCGCTCTGGGCCGGGCGGTAACCAGCAAGCAAGCAGGTCGCCGAGATGGCACCGCCCTGGACATCGCCGACTCGCTGGCCTCGGCTGGGTTGATCACCATTGACGAGGATGCAGGCGACAGCGCCCAGCTGGTCATCGTGGTCAGCGCGGAGGCGACGGACCCGCGCCCGTCGCCCGAGCAACTGACCGCTCATGTCGACATGGCGGTCGCGCTTCGCGTCACGGCTGCCGGTGTCGTACTGGCGGGCCCGAACAGTGCCGAAATCGAGGGCACGGATGTGCTGGCCGCTCGCAACGACGACGCTGCCGTGGACGTGCTGAGCACCGTGGACGTCGCCGACCTGACCAGCGGGGTGACGACTACCGTGCTCGCCGGCAAGGAACAATTGCTCGGCCGGCAAGGCCACTACGGCGCCTTCTCCAAAGCCGACGCGCCATTGCCCAACCTGCCGGTCCGGTGATGCGCCGCGTCGACTCCGCA
>DATFQP010000219.1:0-11135 GCA_035264145.1 Propionibacteriaceae bacterium | reverse complement strand
AGTCGTCGTCGCCGGTTTGACCGGTCCATGATCGGATCTGCTCGATCGTGCCGTTGATCTGGCGAACAGCCGACACATTGCCGTCGCGGGCCTCTGCCCGCAGGGTCTCCCGTAGGCCACCGAGCGGCAGATCGAGGTTTCTCAGCCGGGCCGCGATGTTGCGCCACGCCTGCTCACCGTCGGTCGGCATCAAATCGAACGTTGACCGAATCTCCTGAGCTGGGCCGGCGATGACGCTGACCCGGGATTGGCTGATATGTGCCTCGTGGAGCTCAACGTCCAACCCCAGCCGCTCCAGCATGGCCTCTTTGGCCGTCTGCTCACGGTCGTCCGAGGCATCGGCGGAGCGCAGAGCGGCGATCGTGCGGCGGGTGTGCGCGACCTGCTCGCTCAACCCGTCGGGCGAGTAATCACCCCATTCATGATCATGGCCTTCGACGCCGAGATAGGTGGCAATCTCGGGATATCGCGTCACGCATTCGTCGACATAGCGATCGGCGATCACGTCAACGGCGCGAGCCGTCGCACCTGGTTGGAACTGGACGGCGCGAGCGGTCGTGTCTGGTTGGGACTCGACGGCGGGAGCCGTCCTGCCTGGTACGGACTCGACGGCTCGGGCGGATCCGTGCGGTGGCTCGGTCAGCGCCGGCCACCGCCGAGCAAGCCACCGAGCATGTCGAGGACCGAGCCGCCCGGGGCATTCGAGGCGCCGGCGGGCATGCCGCCACCGATGCCGCCGAGGATGGATCCCAGCAGGTCGCCCACGCCGGCACTGGGCTGCGGCTCGTTGCCGGTTGGGGTGCCGCCGCGCATCCGCGATGACAAGTACGAGAGCACGATCGGCGCCAGCAGCGGCAACAGTCTCTTGATCAAGTCGCCGCTGCCGCCGAGGTTGCCGCCCAAAGTCTGAGCTACCTGGTCGGTCTGGGAACCGAAGATGTTGCCAACGATCTTCTGGCCATCGTCGGTGTCGACCTGGCTGAGATCGACGCCGCCGGCCACCAGATCGGGTGGGTGCTCGGCCAAGGCCCCGCTCAGCGACGCCGCACCGGCCGGGTCGGCGGCATTGGCCTGCAACCCACCAAGCAGAGCTGGAAGCGTCTGCCGAACGGCTGACTCGGCGGTATTGGGATCCACGCCCAGCCGGTCAGCCAGCGCATTCATCGGAATGCCTGCAACGATGTTGTCCAGATCGTCCATCTTGACCTTCCGCCTCGAGTGCCTGCCACAGCGAGCCGTCTCACTCTAGCGCCGGGCCTGCCGGCGTCAGCCTTCCCGGCCCGAGGCTCGCCAGACGCCCGGACCGGGACGGATCGGAGCACCGACGCTGCGCCAGTAGGCTGCCCAGCCGTTGTCCATCGGGGGGTCGGGTGGCGCTTCGGTGGTCGACACGCGGCCACGTAGGACCATCAGCAGAGCCGCGAGCTCCTCCTCTGTCGGATGGCCTTTGATCACGCGCAGGGTTTCGGTCACAGGGGAATGTTCCCGTGCTTCTTGGGCGGAAGTGTCTGCCTTTTGGTGCGGAGCAGGCGCAGTGCCCGGGTGATCTCGACGCGCGTCTCGTGCGGGCTGATCACCGCATCGACATAGCCGCGCTCGGCGGCGATATAGGGGTTGGCCAGCTCGTCGTCGTACTCGGTGATCAGCTCAGCGCGCAATTCCTCCGGCTGGTCCGACTTGGCGATCTCCTTGCGATAGAGAATGTTCACCGCGCCCTGGGCG
This sequence comes from Propionibacteriaceae bacterium, assembly GCA_035264145.1. GTDB lineage: Bacteria > Actinomycetota > Actinomycetes > Propionibacteriales > Propionibacteriaceae > Microlunatus. Next base: position 9,413 of record DATFQP010000219.1, on the reverse strand, counting down.
CCCATCACCGCGATCTGAGCGGTCGGCCAGGCCAGGTTGAAGTCGGCGCCGAGATGCTTGGAACCCATCACGTCGTATGCGCCCCCGTACGCCTTGCGAGTGATGACCGTGACCAGCGGCACGGTCGCTTCGGCGTAGGCGTAGATCAACTTCGCGCCGCGTCGAATGATGCCGTTCCACTCCTGATCGGTGCCAGGAAGGAAGCCCGGCACGTCGACGAAGGTGATCACAGGCACGTTGAAGGCGTCACAGGTCCGGACGAAGCGCGCCGCCTTCTCCGACGCGTCGATGTCCAGGCAACCGGCGAAGTGCAGCGGCTGGTTGGCCACGATGCCGACACTGCGCCCGTCGATCCGGCCGAATCCGACGATCACATTGGGCGCGAAGAGCGCTTGAACCTCCAGAAAGTCACCGTCGTCCAGCACCCGGGTGATGACCTCATGCATGTCGTACGGCTGGTTCGGGGAGTCCGGAATCAAGGTGTCGAGATCGCGATCGGTCTCCGAAGGTTCGAGATCGTTCTCGAAATCGAACGAGGGCGGATCCTCGAGATTGTTCTGCGGCAGGAAGCCGAGCAGTGTCTGGACATAGGAGATGGCGTCATCCTCATCAGCTGCCAGATAATGGGCGTTCCCCGACCGGGTGTTGTGAGTGCGGCCACCGCCGAGTTCTTCCATGCTGACGTCTTCGCCGGTCACGGCCTTGATCACTTCGGGGCCGGTGATGAACATCTGAGAGGTCTGGTCCACCATGACGACGAAGTCGGTCAAGGCTGGGGAGTAGACGTGTCCGCCGGCGGCCGGTCCCATGATCAGTGAGATCTGCGGAATCACACCGGAGGCGTGGGTGTTCCGGCGAAAGATCTCGCCGTACAGCCCGAGTGAGACCACACCCTCCTGGATGCGTGCTCCGCCGCCCTCGTTGAGACCGATCAGCGGACAGCCCGTCTTCAGGGCGAAGTCGAGGATTTTGACGATCTTCTCGCCGTACACTTCGCCCAGGCTGCCGCCAAAGATCGTCACATCCTGGCTGAAGACGCATACTGGGCGGCCGTCAACGGTGCCGAAACCGGTGACGACCCCATCGCCGTACGGGCGCTTCTGGTCCAGCCCGAACGACGTCGCGCGGTGCCGGGCAAACTCATCCAATTCGGTGAACGATCCGGAGTCCAGCAGGAGCTCCACCCGTTCGCGTGCGGTCTTCTTTCCCTTCGCGTGCTGCTTCTCCACAGCAGCTTTGGAACCGGCATGGACTGCCTCGTCGATCCGCCGATCCAGATCGGCCAGCTTGCCGGCCGTCGTATGCAGATCCGGATGCTCGCCCCGTGGGCTGGTCTCGGCTCCGCTCGCAGTGTCTGTTTCGCGTGACGCACCGCCAATAGTGTCGTTCGCTTCGCTCACGGTGGCTGTCTCCGTCGCGGCGGTCGGGCGGTCCATAGGTGTGGACTCTAGCCACTGTATAGAGGACCTGTGGCCATCGCGGACCCGATCGACGAGGCAAGGCTTCGTAAGGCGCTGCTGCGCGAGAACGGCCCCTGGGCTGATGTCCGAGTGGTCGACGAAGCAGGCTCCACAAACTTCGATCTGGTAGCGCAAGCTCGGAACGGCGCGCCGTCGGGCAGCGTATTGGTCGCGAATTTCCAGTCCGCCGGCCGAGGCCGGCAGGGCAGAACGTGGTTTGCGCCTCCAGGCACTGGAGTGGCATTGTCGGTGCTGCTGCATCCGGTCGACGTCGAGCCTGTTCGCTGGGGATGGCTGCCGCTGCTCGCCGGATTAGGTGTGGCCGAAGGCCTGCAGCGGTACCCGGGCGTCCCGGTGTGGCTGAAATGGCCCAACGACGTGCTGATCGGTGACGGCAAAGTGGCGGGAATCTTGGCAGAACGGATCGACTCCCCTCATGGCCCCGCGGTGGTCATCGGAATTGGCATCAACGTGCATTCGAAAGCGGGTGACCTGCCCGTGCCGTCAGCCACGTCGCTTGCCCTGCAGGCCAGCGATGCGGCGTTGGGGGGTCCGCTGTCGCGAACGGAGGTGGTCCGCAGCTGTCTGACGGCGCTCGGCGAGCGTTATCTCAGCTGGCAGCGCGGGGCGACGGACGAGGAACTGGCGAACTCGTACCGGGCGCTGTCTGCGACGATCGGCCGCCGGGTGCGGGTTGAGCTGGTTGGCGGGCGGCCGATGGAGGGCGTAGCGACGGGTGTGGACAGTGGCGGACGGCTCGTGGTCCGTACAGATTCGCGGGTTCAGATCGTCAGCGCCGGAGACGTGATACACCTGCGGAGTGTCTAGCCTTGAATTGTGGTGTTGTCGCCGAAGCTGCTTGGCGCGGATGAGCGGGTGGCCATCCACACCCGGACCCACCCCAAACGGTTGATCTTGCCGGCCGTGACTCTGGTCGTCCTATGTGTCGCGCTCGGGGTCGGGGTGGCGCTGATTCCCGACGGTGCACGGCCCATCGGTCAATTGGCCGTAGCGTTGGTCGGCCTGGTGCTGGCGATATGGCTGGTCGTCCTCCCTTTCCTACGCTGGTGGACCACCACCTCCACCGTCACGAACCGTCGCCTCCTCACGCGATCGGGAATCCTCAACAAGGTCGGCAAGGACATCCCGTTGATGCGGATAAACGACGTCCTGTACGAGCGCAGCTTGATTGATCGGATGCTCGGTTCCGGAACTCTGTTCATCCAGACCGCAGCCGAGGGTGGCACTATCAAGCTCGACGACGTACCACACGTCGAGCAGCTTCAGCTGGAGATGAGCGAGCTGCTGTTCGGAACCACACCGACTGCTGGACGCGTTGGTGGCCCCGATCAACATCGGCACGGTGGCTCGTGAGCGTTCGGGTGGGACGACCCGAGCCGCTGATTGCCGAACTGATCCTGGACCGGCCGGAGGCGCTCAACGCGATCTCGACCGACTTTGCCCGAGGACTGGCCGAGGCTTGCGAGCAGGTGCTCGAGGACGACGCCTTGACTGCGGTGATCCTGACCAGTTCGGTCGCCACGGCTTTCTGTGTGGGTGCCGATCTGAAGGAGCGAGCGGGTTTCACCGACCATGACCTGCGACGGCAGCGGCCGATCGTCGAAGACGCCTTCGGCGCGATCCGGAACCTTCCCATGCCGGCGATCGCTGCGGTGGAGGGCTTTGCGCTGGGCGGCGGTTGCGAGCTGGCGCTGTCCTGCGACATGATCGTCGCCGCCGAGAACGCCGTCTTCGGCCTGCCCGAGGTCCGGCTGGGACTGATCCCGGGTGGCGGCGGGACGCAGTTGCTACCGCGGCGAGTCGGCTGGAACAGAGCCGCTGATCTGATCTTCACGGGTCGGCGCGTCGACGCGAACGACGCCTTCCGGATCGGCCTAGCGGACCGGTTGGTCGCGATTGGGACCGCGCGTGAGGCGGCGCTGCAGCTGGCCCGTCAGATCACTGCCAACTCCCCGGTAAGCCTTCGCGCCGCCAAGCTCGCACTGCGCCGAGGGTTCGACGTCGACCTGCCCAGCGGTCTACTGATCGAGAACGAGAGCTGGGAGCATGCTGCCTACTCGGCGGACCGCCGGGAGGGCATCGCAGCCTTCATCGACCGGCGCGAGCCCCGGTGGCCGAGCGCGCGGAGCGAGGGATGAGGGGCGGTCACGCTTCACAGCTCCCGCAACCGGTCGAGCTCCCGCTCGACGAGCGCGAGAGCCCACTCGGACTGCGCCATCAGCTGGTACGTTTCGTGCTCACCGGAGGGCTGTCGGCGATCGTCGATTTCGGGCTCTTGGTGACGCTGATGGCGATGGGTCTGAGCCACACTCCGGCCAAGGCTCTCTCCTTTCTCGCCGGCACCACGACGGCCTACCTGATCAATCGGCGGTGGACGTTCCGCGCCAGTCCGTCAACGCGGCGTTTTGTCGCGGTGGTCGCGCTCTACGCACTGACCTTCGCTCTGCAGGTGGGGCTGTTCAGCATGTTGTACGTGTGGCTCACCGACCTTGGCCTGCGGCTGGTGGTCGTTCAGGCGGTGGCGTTCGTGATCGCCCAGGGTGTGGCGACCACCGTTAACTTCGCTGTCCAGCGCTCGGTGATCTTCAAGCTGAGGTGACCATTCGCCCGGCTCCCGCTCGCTCAGCCGACGGGCCGGTACGCTTCGGCGAGTGAGTGCTCGTCCGTTCACGGTCGGCATCATCGGTGGCGGGCAGCTCGCGCGGATGATGTACGCCGCGTCGATCGGCATCGGCGTGCAGGTACGGCTGCTGGCCGAAGGACCGGAGACCTCTGCGGCCACGGTGGTGCACGACGTCACCGTGGGTGACTACACCGACCCGCCCACAGTGCGAGCATTCGCCGGCGGCTGTGACGTCGTGACTTTCGATCATGAGCATGTCCCCACCGGCCTGCTGCGCGACCTCGAGGCGGCGGGCGTGCGGGTGCGTCCCGGACCGGCGGCGCTGCTCCACGCGCAGGACAAGTCGATCATGCGGGACAGGCTGACGGCGCTGGGAGCACCCTGCCCGACCAACCGGGTGGTCCCCGACTCGGCCGCGCTCGTCGCGTTCGGGGACCACCATGGCTGGCCGGTGATCGCCAAGGCGTCCCGCGGCGGCTACGACGGAAAGGGTGTCTGGAGGATCGACTCGGCTGCCCAGGCCGCCGACCCGTTCGGTGACCTCGCGGACGGCGTACAGATCATCGCCGAGGAGTTTGTCGACTTCGCCCGCGAATTGAGCGCTCTGGTGGTCCGCTCCCCGGCCGGCCAAGCCGCGGCCTATCCGATCTCGGAATCGGTGCAGCGCAATGGGATCTGCGTCGAGACGGTCACCCCGGCGCCAGGCCTGTCCGAAACCCAGGCCACCGGGGCACAACAGCTTGCCTTGACCATCGCCGCCGAACTTGGCGTGGTCGGCATGCTCGCCGTCGAACTGATGCAACGGGCCGACGGCTCGATCCTGGTCAACGAGTTGGCCATGCGTCCGCACAACACGGGTCACTGGACTATCGACGGCGCGTACACCTCACAGTTCGAGAACCATCTGCGGGCGGTACTCGATCTCCCGTTGGGCGATCCGGGTGCCCGAGTGCCGTGGACGGTGATGGTCAACATTCTCGGCGGCACGATCGATGATCTTCCGTCGGCGTTGCTGCATTGCTTCGCCCGGGATCGCAAGCTCCGGGTGCAGCTCTACGGCAAGCAGGTCCGACCGGGACGCAAGGTCGGCCACGTCACTGCCTTCGGCGATGATCTCGATGGCACCCGACGGCGTGCTCGGCACGCCGCGGCCTATCTGAAGGGAGATCCGGATGCTTGACCCAGCCCCGACGCCCCGGGTCGGCATCGTCATGGGGTCCGACTCCGATTGGCCGGTCATGGGTGCCGCCGCGACCGCACTCGCGGAATTCGACGTGTCGGTGGAAGTCGATGTCGTCTCCGCCCACCGGATGCCGGACAGCATGATCAGCTACGGCCGCCAGGCGCACGACCGCGGACTCGAGGTCATCATCGCCGGAGCCGGCGGAGCCGCCCACCTGCCCGGCATGCTGGCCGCGGTCACGCCATTGCCGGTGATCGGTGTCCCGGTTCCGCTGCAATATCTGGACGGGATGGACTCACTGCTGTCCATCGTCCAGATGCCGGCCGGTGTGCCTGTGGCCGCCGTGGCCATCGGGGGAGCCCGCAATGCCGGCCTGCTCGCCGTTCGGATCTTGGCGGCCGGAGACCTGGAACTGCGGCGGCGGATGCTCGACTTTCAAGATCGGCTCCGCCAGTCCGCCGAGGCCAAGGGCGCCGCCCTGAGGGCGAAGTCACGGCCGAGCTAGCCGGTCCCGCCAGAGAGTCCGGAATGCTCCTTTCGGCCAGCAAGCGAGCGCTGCAACAGTGTCGCTCCGGCTGCTCCGACGAGCAGTCCGACAACGGCCACGGCGGCGATCAGGCCGCCGCTCGGCGACTCGGATGTCGACGTCGGAACTAAGGGGGCGGCCGCGTCGCCCGATTCCGCCTTCGACCCGATCGAGGAACTGTCGTCCTCAGCAGCAGCCGTGGTCAGCAGACGAGCGTCTTGCAGCGCGGCGGCGAGGGCCTTGGGATCGACGGGCCGGTGCCACGTCCCCGGTTGATCGAACACATCGCCGCCGTCGGTGCGGACGACCGTCTGCACCCACATCCCGTCCAGGGTGGTGGCATGAACTCGATCGATTCGCCAGATGCTCATGTCGTGTATCAGCCAGGTGAGCCGGATCTCGCCAGTGAAGTCGTCCGTCACCGCCGCGGGCTTATTCGTGGACCCGGTCTGTGATTCGGAAGCGCCGACGGCGCCAGCCAGTCGCTCGTAGGCCTTGTCCGTGTGATAGAGCGCCGCGACCCGGCCGGTCTGCGGGTTCGCCAGCAAGACGCTGGTCGGCCCGCCGGCCGAAGCGGACTGACCGGCCGCGAACCAGCCAACCGCAGCCAGCAGGGCGATCAAGGTCACAAGACCTGTTTTGTGGCGGATCTCCACATCTCCAGACAGCACAATGCACCTCCGATCAATCACTACTTGTTGAGACACCGCTCGCGCTCCTGCGGTTCTGGCCGGGCCACGGCCAGTAGCGGCTATGGTCGCCACCGTGGCGAATGCGGTAGCCGAACTGGTGACGGGAGCGGGCCTGCTGGTACGCGGATTGGGCCTGGTCGTCCGCCGGCCGCGGTTGTTCCTCCTCGGCGCCATTCCGCCGATGATCAGCTCGACGGTCTTCATCGGTGTGCTGGTCGTGCTGTTCGCCCAGATGGATCCACTGGTCCGGGTGATGACGCCGTTCGCGGACGGCTGGGATCCGCGAACGGCATCGGTGGTCAGGGTCTTCATCGGCCTGACCCTGGCCGGTGGAGTGATCCTGCTGATGGTGATCTCCTTCACCGCGCTGACTCTGGCCATCGGATCCCCGCTGTACGACAAGATTTCTGAGTTCGTGGAACGGGAATTCGGCGAGGTGGCGGAGTTGGACGAGCCGGTCAGTCGCGGGGTGCTGCGCAACGTGCGTCAGTCGCTCGGCCTGATCGGGATCACCGCCCTCGTGGCGCCGCTGCTGTTTGCGGCAGGCTCCGTTCCCGTTATCGGTCAGACGGTCGTCCCCGTGACCTCCGCGGTCTACGGCGGCTGGATGCTCGGCATTGAACTGCTCGGCTCAGCCTTTGAGCGCCGCGGGTTGCTGCGCCTCAGCGAGCGGCGGGCGGCCATGCGGCGTAATCGGTTTCGAGTGTTGGGCTTCGCCATCCCCACTTTTTTGCTGCTGGCCATCCCCTTCGCCGGCGTGGTGGTTTTCCCGGTGGCGACGGCGGGCGGCACGCTGTTGGCCAGGCAGCTGCTCGGCGAACGGACCTGAGCGCGCCGTCAGCGCACGGATTCGGCGATGGTCAGTGCACGCGCCAGGCTCACGTTGCCTTCGAGCCGGAGCGTCACCTCCGATTGGCCGGCCGTCCGCTGCCAAACCAAGGACGGGCCGGAGATCCGGGCCTGCTCGGTGTGCTCGTCGCCCCTGCGATCGACATAGACAATGGGGTGCGACTTCGCAAGCCAGACCGCGTCCCGACCGCCTACCATCGTCGGCGTCACGTCTCCCCAGTACTGCTTGATGAACACCCACGACAGCTGGCCGCCGAACTGGTCCAGGTGAATCTGCGTGGCGCCCGAACCCCAATCCATCGACACGACCCGCCGGTCGTCAGATACACCGACCCGGGCGGGTGTACCCAGCTCTTCGGGCAAGCCGAGCGGGAAGTCGACCAGCCGTTGGGCCTCGGCGACGGTTATCGACCGCCCGCTCGCGGTCGGCGGCGGATTCGGGGAGGTGCCGGTGGCCGGGGTTGGCGCGGTCTTGATCACCACGCCGCCGATCCTCAGCCACTCCAGGACGGTCGCTCTGACCGGTGGCGTCAAGCCCAGCCCGATGATCAAAGCAGCGATGATCATGGCGACCAGCCGGCGCCGGGATCGGACCAGCCAGCGCCAGGCACGGGTGAACGGTCCAGGCCGCTCCGCCAAGACCCGAGCAAGAACTCGCTGCGCAAGATCATCGGCGGGCGGGTCGACCGTGATACTGCGGCCGAGGGCTCGCAGCTCCTCTTCGAGATCGCCGAGCTTAATCATCGCTCACCTCCGTCCGCAGCGTGCTCAGCGCCCGATGGAGCCGCGACTTGACCGTGCCGGCCGGCAGCTTCAACGTGAGCGCCGTCTCGGCTTCGGTCAGTTCCAGTAAGTAGCGGCAAGCCACGACTTCGCGGAGTTCCACCGGCAGTTCGCGGATGGTCGCCAGCAGCCGGCGTCGGCGGTCGACGATTATCGCCTCCTCCTCCGGATCGGAGGTTGTGAGGTCATCGGGCAATGGAGCTAGCGACTCCCGGGCTGCCCGCCGGCCTCGGCCGCGATGCAGGTTACGGGTCTCGTTGTGGACGATGCTCAGCAGCCAGGGCCGAAATCCGCCGGTGCTGCGGAACCGGGCCAGTGCGGCATGCGCCTTCACGAATGCGTCCTGAACGACGTCGTCGGCATCGGCGCCTGCTCCCCATAATCGCGCCATCCGCTTTGCTATCGGGGCATGGCGATGCACCAGGTGCGCGAAGGCGGATGCGTCACCGGCCACCGCCTTCGCCACCAGGTCCGCGTCCGAGACCTCGCTGATCGCCTCGTTGCTCAGCACACTTGCCCTGTCCTGGGTGGATTGGCCCGCATCTGCTCTACACCGGAGCGCTCGGGGTGGTTCGCGTCGGCCGGACGGCGTGTTCGTACAGTTGCCAGCGTCACCCTAATTCGATGGAGGCTCAACAGTGCCGGAACTCTCCCTTCAGCTCTACACCGTCCGCGAAGCCTTGTCCGCCGATTTCGACGGGGCCCTGGGAGCCATCGCCGCAATGGGCTTCACCCAGGTGGAGCCGTTTCGCCTCCTGGATTTCGGGGATGAGCTCCGGACCGGACTACCCCGGCACGGACTTTCCGCGCCGACTACACACATGAGCCTGCAGGGCGGTGATCAGGACGAGACCTTTGCTCTAGCGAGGGAACTCGGCATCGAGACGGTGATCGATCCGTACGTACATCCCGAACGCTGGCAGGCTGAGGCGGACATCGTGCAGATCGCCGAGGAGCTGAATGCTGCCGCGCTGCAAGCCGCAAGCCACGGGCTGCGGGTCGGCTATCACAACCACCACTTCGAGCTGGAGTCCAGAATCGACGGCCAGCACGCCCTAGAGGTGCTGGTCGGCCACCTGGCCCCAGAGGTGGTGCTCGAGGTCGATACGTACTGGGCCTATGCGGGTGGAGCCGATGTGCCCGCGCTCTTGCAGCGCCTCGGTGATCGGGTGGTTGCCCTGCACGTGAAGGACGGGGACGGCAGCCTGGACGCCAAGCGTCAGGTTGCGGTCGGGTCCGGCACACTGCCGGTCTGGGAGATTCTGGGGGCCGCAAA
>DATFQP010000218.1:0-4273 GCA_035264145.1 Propionibacteriaceae bacterium | reverse complement strand
CGGCCTTGCAGGAGATGAAGGAGCAGGGGAAGGTGCGCTGGATCGGCGTCTCCTCCACTCATCCGCACCTGGAAACCTACATCGGCTGGGGAGTGTTCGACGCTTTCCAGATTCCGTACTCGGCTCTCGAGCGTCAGCACGAGGAAGTGATTCAGACGGCATCGGACTCCGGAGCGGGCGTGATTGTTCGCGGGGGTGTCGCCCGCGGCGAACCCGGTCCCGGCTTGGGCGAGCAAGACCGTTGGGACGGATGGGAGGCAGCGCGTCTGGACGATCTGCTCGACGACGGCGAGACCCGCACAGGTTTCCTGCTGCGGTTTACCAACGCCCACCCGGGCATGAACACCAACATCGTCGGCACCATGAACGTTCGTCATTTGCAGGACAACATCGCGGCCGCGGTGCGACCGTTGCCGGCCGATACCTACGCCGAGGCCAAACGACGCTTGGACGGCGTATCGAGCGTCGGGTGAAGATCGGTTGGTCACGTTCTGCTTCACCCGCGTCGGGTGACGCAGCGCCTGCTCGGGATAGCTAGTTTGGCAGGTCTGACGTCTGTGCTCGACCTTCCAGGCGGTAGGGCATGGAAGGCCCGGCATTAGGGAGATGTCTACACCGAAGCCAAGAGGAGTAGCAGCTATGGGACTGCGAGATCGTGTGAATCGCCACGCCGCTTCCGGCAAGCAGATCTATCAGATGCGTCAGGAGCTGCTGTCGATCGGCGATGACTACTGGATCGAGAACGAATCCGGGGAAAAGGCGTTCAAGGTCGACGGGAAAGCCGCACGGCTGCGCGAGACATTCGTGTTGGAGGACACCTCAGGTCGAGAAGTGGCGAAGATCCAGGAACGCAAGTTTCGTGTTCGGGACTCGATGAAGATCGAACGAGACTCCGGCGACGCGACGGTCCACAAGGCGCTCGTCGGCTTGCGGGAGCGTTTCAAGGTCGAAGTCGACGGTGGGGCCGAGATGACCGCACACGGGAACCTGGTCGATCACGAGTATGAGATCGAGCGCAGCGGTGACACTGTCGCGACCGTGTCGAAGAAGTGGTTCCGGGTCAGGGAGAGCTACGGTGTCGAGATTGAACCTGGCGAGGACGATGTGCTCATCCTCGCGATCACTGTCTGCATCGACGCGCTCACCCGCGACTGACTCGACGCACGGCACCAACCCTTGATCGCGTTCACGGTTGAGCCGCTGGTCCGGGCTGTACCGACATCGACATCGGTCGAACAGGGGTCGACGTCGACATCCGTCGAACAGGGGTCGGCGTTGTGAGTCTGGAGCAGGGCCTGTTCGACCTGGCCGTTGTCAGTCTGATCGCCGCTCTGGCGCCTATCGTGGCGGGGCTGCTTTCCCGATTTCGGGTGCCTCAGGTGGTGATCCTGATTGTGGCGGGAGTCGTGGTCGGACCCCAGGTCCTTGGTTGGGCCGAGCCGCAGGGTATCGAGCTGATTTCCAACGTGGGCCTGGGATTCCTGTTCTTGCTGGCGGGCTACGAGCTTGAACTCGAGCTGTTCCGGGAGCGGGCCGGACGGCTCGCTGTCACATCCTGGATGGCGACAGTACTGATCGCGATCCTCGTGACCGGTGCGTTGGAGGCGGTCGGTTTTGTCAAAGCGTTCGTGCCCATCGCTATCGGCCTGACCACCACAGCGCTGGGCACGCTACTGCCGATCCTGCGCGACAACCAGATGCTGGAAGGCAAATTCGGCGGATTCATCATGGCGGCCGGAGCGGTTGGCGAGTTCTTCCCCATAGTGGCCGTCGCAATCTTCCTCAGCACCAAGGGGGCCTTTCTAGGCCTCATCTCACTCGCCGTCATCGCGGTGATCGCGTTGCTGTTCACCTTCGTCCCGCGGCTGTTACACCACGAGAGGGTGGCGGGGATCATCTCCGAAGGGGAGCACGCGACTTCGCAGACGACACTGCGCTGGACGATGTTCCTGCTCTTCGCGCTACTGGTCATCGCAGCGGATTTCGGGCTCGATGTCGTGCTTGGGGCCTTTCTGGCAGGCGTCGTTCTGCGCCGTTGGGCGCCGGGCGACGTACATGCCTTGGAGGGCAAGCTCGACGCCATAGGGTACGGGTTTTTTATTCCGGTTTTCTTCGTTACCTCAGGCATGGCCTTGGACCTGCACTCGATCATCGAGGCGCCAATTCGGCTCGTGGTTTTCTTTGTGTTGTTCCTTGCGGTTCGGGGCCTTCCGGCGCTGCTGTTCTATCGGCGCGACCTCGCCATGCGTGGGCGGCTGCAGATGATGCTGCTGACCGCGACCGCCTTGCCGCTGCTCGTGGCACTAGCGAAGATCGGCCTGGATTCGGGAACCATGTTGCCCGAGAACGCTGCCGCGTTGGTCGGTGCAGGCGTGCTCTCGGTCATCGTTTTCCCTCCGGTCGCCATCAGCCTTCACCGGCCGGCCGCACGCCGACTCGAGGAAGCACCGACAGGTGACGGCACCTGATCACCTCCCCTTCCTTCAGTCAACGCCTGGCGCCAGCTCGGGGTGCACGCACAGTCGCATTTGATGACGTCGGTCTCGACGACCGATGGGCAAACCACCGATTCCACCCTCAGCGGGTGAGTCGGGAGCTCGAATCCTGCCCGAGGCTTGATGTTCTGCCCGGTGGGAGGTGCAGCGTGAGGATGCGGCCGGTTCGACTCAACGCGGCGATCGCCACCTTGTTTGTCGTCGGCTCGGCGTGCTTCGTGCTGGGGTCGGTGCCCGCCTACATCAACGCGGTTGGCGGTGTGGTGGACGGCGTCACCTACTTCGTGGGATCGATCTTCTTCACGTCTGCGTCCTTCCTGCAGCTCCTGCAGTCCGAGAACCCCTCGATGACCCAGGTCGACGGCGCCCAACAGAACAGGCCGGAACGGGTGGCGATCTGGCGCTGGTTTCCGCATGACCGCAATTGGCTGGCCGCTATCACGCAGTTTCCCGGCACGCTGTTCTTCAACATCAGCACCTTGGCGGCCCTGGCCCAGAACGCCACCGTCGAGCAGCAGGACCGGCACGTGTGGCGGCCCGATGCCTACGGTTCGACGCTATTCCTGGTGGCGAGCGTCTTCGGCATTCTCGCCCTCGGCCGCTTCTGGAGTTTTCAGCCGCGATCAGTCCCATGGCAGATCGCGTGGCTGAACATGATCGGATCCATCCTGTTCATGGCCTCGGCCTTGGGCAGCTACGTGCTGCCCGCCACGGGCGATCTAGTCAACGTTCGGATCACCATCCTCGGCACACTGCTCGGCGCACTGTGCTTCCTGATCGGGGCCGCACTCATGTTCCCCGCATGGAGGCGGTCCGTGCAGAGCCGCGCTGTCGTGCACCCCACCAAACCATGAACCGAGAGCCTGTGATCGATATCCACCGTTGTCAACCGGCAGCACCCTCGCAGCCAGCCATGCCCGCGTATCCGTTCAGATGAGCCGACCCAAGGAGAGCGAATGACCATCCAAGCCCACACCGACGCTGACGCAGCGCTGTTCGGCAATCGCTTTATCACCCAGGACGTCCCCAGCCGTGAGTTTCCTGCCGAAGGCATGCCCGCGGCCGACGCGATGCGGCTGGTGTTCGAGGACCTAGCGATCGAAGGTGACCCGGCGCACAACCTGGCCACGTTTGTCACCACGTGGATGGAGCCGGAGGCACAGCGGATCATCGCAGCTAACCTGCACCGCAACTTCATCGACCACGCGGAATACCCGCGCACAGCCGAGATCGAGCAGCGCTGCATCCGGATGCTCGCCGACCTGTTCCATGCACCAGGGGCGACGACGGGGGCACGAACACAAGGATCATCGGAGGCGATCATGCTCGGTGCGCTGTCGCTGAAGTGGAAGTGGAGGGAGCGCCGCCAGGCTGCCGGAGAGCCGACGACGAGCCCGAACCTCGTCTTCGGCGGCGACGTGCACGTCGTCTGGGAAAAGTTCTGTCGTTACTTCGATGTGGAACCGCGGATCGTGCCGCTCCAGCCTGGAAAGTACACGATCGGCCCTGACGATGTCAGCCCCCACCTCGACGAGAACACCATCGGGGTCGCGGCCGTGCTCGGGACCACATTCACCGGACACAAGGACGACATTGTCGGCATTAACAACCTGCTCGTACAGGTGAAGAACGAGCGGGGACTCGACATTCCGCTGCATGTCGACGGCGCCAGCGGCGGTTTCGTTTGGCCATTTCTGTATCCGGACTCCGAATGGGACTTCCGCCTCGACCAGGTGCGCTCCATCAACGTCTCCGGACACAAGTTCGGGCTGGTCTAC
>DATFQP010000217.1:0-3668 GCA_035264145.1 Propionibacteriaceae bacterium | reverse complement strand
CGCGTGCCTTGGGTCTGCCAGTCCAGCCAGGTGCCGAGGGTGCAGTCGTGGATGCGATTGTGCCGGATTGTGACGTCGAGAGCGGCATGCAGCTTGATGCCGGCGATCTCGTAGCCGTAGAACTCGCGCTTGACCGCGATGTTGTAGATGTGGTTGTCCTCGATGGTCGAGAAAACGCAACCGAGGTGACCGACGATGGCGTTCTGGCCGCAGTCGAAGATGACGTTGCGCCGGATGAGATGGGAACCGACGTGCTCACGGTCCCAGCCGAACCGGCGAGCCGCAAACACCGCCTCCAGCTGGTACTGATAGCCCGGTTTGTCACCGCGGAGGGTCGCGTAGTTGTGGCCGGTGGAGTAGTCCTTGCCGATCGAGATGGCAGAGCACTTGGCGTCGTGGATGACGTTGTCCTCGATGATCCAACCCTTGGCCCAATTCGGCCCGATAAGTCCGGGTTGGTCTGCGGTTGGAGGGGCCCATGGTGTCGCGGCCTGCGCCAGTTCGAAGCCGCGGACGGTGATGTAGTCGATGTGGTTCTCTTCTGGGTAGAAGACGGATCGCCGGACGTTGATCTCGACAAGTTCTTCGTTGGGATCGGCACCCTGGAAGTTCGCCCAGATGGTCGTGGAATCCGTGCCGACCTCGGCGTACCAGACGAGCTGCGTCTGCTCGGGATTGCGGACCCGGTCGGGAGATCCTGTCCACTCGTCGACCGTCTCCGTACGCAGCGGCGGATCCGCCACGTCGGCGCTGGACGCGACTTCGTAGAAGCTGGTCCCGTTGAGATAGACCTCGCCGAGGTGCTTCTTCGGGAGGGTGGGGTCCGGGTAGACGATCCAGTCGCCGGCGATCTCCTCGGCGAAGGGGTTGAAGGATCCGAACAGGTCGTTGGAGACAGTGACCCGCCACACGTCCCCGTCCAGCTGCTGCCAGCCGGTCACCTGCTCGGAGCCTTTGATCACGACGTGCTCGCCGGCACCGGCGGTGTAGGTGATGCGACGGCGGTCGCTGAGCCCTGAATACCGGGGTCGCACCCACTCGCGGTAGACGCCGCCATGAACCACCACCGTGTCCCCCGGCTGGGCAAGCCGGGCGGCGCAGCTAATCGTTCGGAGCGGGTACAGCTCGGATCCTTCGGCGTCGTCAGATCCGGTTGGTGCGACGTGGAGTTCCGCTGGCATTCGCTTGTCAACCTTTCTCTGTTCTCGTTGTGGTAGAAGACCGGAGTCGGACCCGTTGGGTGTGGGTGCCGACGGCTAGCTCGCCGGGGCAGCAGTGGAACTGCGCACGATGAGTTCTGTCGCGAGTTCGACATGGTGTGAATCGATGGTCTCGCCCGCCGCCAGCCGTAGGGCGGTCCGCAGGGCCATCACTCCCATCTCCCGGAGCGGCTGGTGGACGCTGGTCAACGGCGGCGACAGGAGCCGGGTGATCTGAGTGTCGTCGAAGCCGACGACACTCAGGTCTTTGGGAACCTGAAGACCTCTGGCCCTTGCCGCTTCCATGACGCCCGCTGCGCACTCATCGGTCACGGCAAAGACGGCGGTTGGTGGCTTGGAAAGGCCAAGCAGTACGCCGCCTCCGGCAAGCCCGTCCTCGAAACGGGATCCGACGTTGCGTACATATCCGGTGGGGACGGTGATGCCTTCCGCCTCGAGGCCAGCTCGATAGCCGTGCATCCGGGCCTGGTTGTAGGCGAAAGCGGCGTTGGAGCCCAAGAAGGCGATGCGGCGGTGTCCGAGGGAGATAAGGTGCTGAGTCGCTGTCAAGCCACCGGAGAAGTTGGTCGTTCCGACGCTGGTGACCTGTCGGTGCGGCAGGCGGAGTGGGTCGATGACAACCAAGGGGAGGCGAGCCCGGCTGAGGGCGGCAAGGTCACCCTGTCGAAGATCGTCTACCACATCGATCACCGCGGAGCGCCCCGACGTGGTCACGTCCCGGACCCAGTCGACAGAGCGTTTGACACCCGGTCCCATCTCGCGTGGGCGGAGGCTGACCGCGACAGTGACGCCGGCCTGGGCAGCTGCCTCAACGACGCCCTTGAGGACCTCCACCGAGTAGCTGGTGAGTTGGCCGTGAAAGACGAGCTCGACAGTCGCGCCGCCCTGCTCCACCGGCTCTGACCTTCGCCCGATGTAGTCGTGCTGTTGGAGGATGGTTTGCACCCGAGCTCGGGTCCCCGGGCCGACGTCAGCCCGGCCGTTGAGCACCTTTGACACGGTGGCGATCGAAACGCCGGCCGAGGCTGCAACGTCAGCCAGCGTCGGCGGCCCTTGTTTGGACGGCGCCGCACCCTCCTTGATGGGCCGCTCGCTGTCATGCCATGCAGACGTGAGCTTGTCTGGAGAGGATGGAAGTTGCGACGTCATCAGGAATCTCTCCTCGCAGCGCAGCGGTTGCACCTCGAAACTTTTCGGACGCTTATCCTCATTCGCGACCTTATCGTGAATGAAGTTTAACCCTGCCATGCAGGTCAGGGGCGGTCGCCAGGACGGCGCAACCCTTGATTGCTGAAGAAACCAGAATCGGTAACTCGTTGTCCGGTCTCGAAACTCACGTCACCCTCAACGGTGGCAGCGATGTCAAGACAGGCGGTATTTTCGACCGCAGAACGGCTAGGAACGGCCGAACAGCCGGACGCAGCTCCAAGACACCGCCGGCAGCTCAAGGCGCAGGACGGAGCCGTCCACATGCGCCCCGAGTGGTCGAGGCTGGACTCGGTCCGGGTTGTCCTGGGTATTCGTCGCGCTGAGGTTGGAGTCGGATAGGACCAAGGCGTCCGCGGTGTAAACGGCCGGCAGGGCGCGGAGGTCGACCTCGAGCCTGACCGGCTCGGCTTGGCTGCGGTTGACCAGAAATATCGACACCTCACCGGCCGCGGGGTCGTGGGTAGCGGTGGCGTCCACCAGAGGCACGGTGCCGTATTGCTTGGTCTCGTAGGTCGGACTTTGCAGCGCGACCTCGAGCACGTTCCCTCTCGCGAGTCGTGCAGTGAGAGCGAACGGGTGGAACGTCGCCTGCCGCCAGGCCGGCCCGCCAGGCTCGGACCGGATGAGAGAGATGGTGTTGACGAGCTGGGCCACACACGCGGCCTTCACCCGGTCGCTGTGCCGCAGCAGCGTGATGAGCAGCGAGCCCACCACCACCGCGTCGGCGAGCGTGTAAGCCTCCTCGCTGATTCGGCGGACCTGCTCCCAGTCGCCGGCCACCTGCTCCGGGACCCGGCTCACGCGCCATACGTTCCACTCGTCGAAGGAAATCGAGATCCGCTTCGTTCGCTTCAACCTGCCGCGAATGTGGTCGGCCGTGGCGGCCACGTCGGTGATGAAGTCGTCCATATCCACCGACGACGCGAGGAAGCTGCCGGTGTCACCGAGGTCCTCGTAATAGGCGTGGGCCGAGATGAAGTCCACCTGGTCATACGCCTGCTCCAGCACCGTGGCCTCCCAGGCGCCGAATGTGGGCATCTGCCGCCCCGAGCTGCCGCAGACGACCAACTCAAGATCGTTGTCGAACTGGCGCATCCCGCTCGCCACGCTGCTGGCGAGCCGCCCGTATTCTTCAGCCGACTTGTGTCCCAGCTGCCACGGCCCGTCCATCTCGTTGCCGAGACACCACATCCGCACGTTGTAAGGCTCGGGTGACCCGTGCTGCCGGCGGAGTTCGGA
>DATFQP010000216.1:0-9836 GCA_035264145.1 Propionibacteriaceae bacterium | reverse complement strand
CTCTGTCGCAGCTGGGAAGTTCAGTAGTAGTAAGGAAACCGGGTCCAGTCCGGCGGGCGTTTCTCGAGGAAGGCGTCGCGGCCCTCGACCGCTTCATCGGTCATGTACGCCAGCCGGGTAGCTTCGCCGGCGAAGACCTGCTGGCCGATCAAGCCATCGTCGATCGCGTTGAAGGCGAACTTCAGCATCCGCTGCGCCGTCGGGCTCTTGCCACAAATGATCTTGGCCCACTCCAATCCGGTAGTCTCCAGCTCGTCATGTGGCACGACGGCATTGACCATGCCCATTCGATAGGCATCCTGTGCGCCGTAGGTGCGACCGAGAAAGAAAATCTCCCGGGCGAACTTTTGCCCGACCTGCCGGGCGAGGTACGCCGAGCCGAACCCGCCGTCGAATGAGCCGACGTCCGCGTCGGTCTGCTTGAAGCGAGCATGCTCCGAGCTGGCCAAGCTCAAGTCACACACCACATGCAGGCTGTGACCCCCGCCGGCGGCCCAGCCGTTCACCAGTGCGATCACCACCTTGGGCATGAAGCGGATGAGCCGCTGAACTTCCAGAATGTGCAACCGACCCATCGCTGCCGCACCTATGTTGCCTGGCTCGTCACTCTCCGCGTACGCGTAGCCACTGCGACCGCGGATCCGTTGATCACCGCCGCTGCAGAATGCCCAGCCACCGTCCTTAGGCGACGGCCCGTTGCCGGTCAAGAGCACCGCGCCTACGTCGGCAGAGCTCCGCGCGTGGTCGAGTGCAGCGTAGAGTTCGTCGACGGTATGCGGCCGGAAGGCGTTACGCACCTCGGGTCGGTTGAACGCCACTCGTACCACCGGCAAGCCGACCGCGCGATGGTAAGTGATGTCACGAAATTCAAGGCCGGTCACTGCTTCCCACAGGCCAGGCTGAAACGGTCCGGTCATGTCAGCCCCGGCCGACGTACGGCATCTTGGTCGCCATTACCGTCATCGTGGCCACATTGGCGTCAAGTGGTAGGGCGGCCATATAGAGGACAGCTTTGGCCACGTCGGCTAGCTGCATCCGAGGCTCCGGACGCACGCTGCCGTCGGCTTGCAGCACGCCGATGGCCATCTGGCCTGTCATCTCTGTGTCGGCATTGCCGATGTCGATTTGACCGCACGCGATGTCGTACGGGCGACCGTCGAGGGCCGTGGCTCTGGTCAGTCCACTGATCGCGTGCTTGGTCGCCGAGTACGCGATCGATTGCGGCCTGGGGACGTGGGCTGAGATCGACCCATTGTTGATGATTCGTCCACCGCGCGGCACCTGCCGCCGCATCTGTCCGAAGGCCTCCCGGGTACAGAGGAATGCGCCGGTGAGGTTGACCGCTACGCAGGCCTGCCAATCCGCCAAGCTGATCGTGTCCAGGTCCCCCTTGGGGCCGCCGGTGCCGGCGTTGTTGAAGAGCAGATCGAGCCGTCCATGCCGGTCGACCGTGGTGCGGAACAACTCGCGCACCGACTCCTCATCAGTGACATCCGTCGGCACGGCGTCAAGTTGGAGCTCCGGATGGTCGTGGACCAGTTGATCAAGCGGATCGGGTCGCCGTCCGGCGACCGCAACGTGCCAGCCGTCGGCTGCCAGTGCCGTGGCCGCTGCGGCACCAATCCCGCTCCCTGCCCCCGTGACGATCGCAATCCCCTTCTGCGGCGCCATAGCCCTCCTTCTGCCGTCGCACCAGTCTGTCAGGATCGAAGTATGCGCATCGCGGTGATCGGAACGGGGACGGTTGGCCGAACGCTGGGTGAGGGCCTGGCCAAAGTCGGACACGACGTCGTTGTGGGCACGCGGGATCCAGCGCGAACCCGCGCCCGAGACGAGTGGCAGGCGATATCGATATCCCTGGGCAGCTACGGCGAGGTCGGTACCGGTGCGGAGCTTTTCGTCAACGCCACCAATGGAGCCGCGTCCCTCGAAGCCTTGCTGGCCGTTGGTGACGAGGCGCTGGCCGGGAAGGTATTGATCGACGTCTCGAACGCCTTGGACCAATCCGCTGGCTTCCCGCCTACCCTCTTCGTGTCGAACACCGATTCGCTGGCCGAGCAATTGCAACGCGCCTTTCCCCGGACGAAGGTGGTGAAGGCGTTCAACACCATGACGGCTGCCGTCATGGTCAACCCGGCGCTGTCGGCGAGGGAGACACCACGGTCTTCGTAGCGGGCAATGACCCCGACGCCCGCGCGGCCGTGTCCGGCGTGGCGACTGATCTGGGCTGGACCGATGTCATGGATCTTGGCGACCTGACCGCCGCCAGGGGGCTCGAGATGTAGTTGCCGTTATGGCTGCGGCTGCTCATGGCGCTCGACGGCCCGATGTTCAACATCAAGGTCGTGCGCTGAATCGAAATCAGCAACCGGCTCGGTCGATCCGACGGCGGGCTTCGGATTGTGAAGGAACAGAGCCAGCACGAGTGCCACGACCGCGAGGCCTGCCACCACCGCAAACGATGTGTGTAGACCAATGGTCAGTGCAGTGGTCGGGGGCTGGCCGCTCGACACCAGGCTGGCCGTTCGAGCCGACATGACCGTCACCAGGAAAGCCGTGGCTGCGGCGCCGGCCACCTGCTGCAGCGTGGCCATGACCGCGCTGCCGTGCGAGTACAGCGAGGGTGGCAACGGATTGAGGCCCGTGGTGAACGTCGGCGTAAAGAGGCAGGCAAGGCCGATTGCCAAGATCATGTGAGTGCCGACCAAAAACCACACGGGCGTGTTCTGATCGACGCGCGTCAGGACGAGCATGGAAACCGCAATCAGCGCTGCACCGGGTGGAACCAGTACTTTCGGACCGTGCCGGTCGAAGATCTTGCCCACGGCCGGTGCGAGCAAACCCATGGTCAAGCCACCAGGTAGCAACAGCGCACCCGTCGCCAACGAGCTCAAGCCGCGGACGCTCTGAAGATAGATCGGCAGCAGGATGAACGCACCGAGCATCGCGCCCATCGCCAGGCAGAGGATGATCAGGCTGAGCCTGTACATGCCGATCTTGAATACCCGAAGATCCAGCAACGGGTCCGCGTCCCGCTGCAGCCGGACCTGTCGCCAGCCGAATGCCAGCAGGCACACGAAGCCAATGGCCAGTGCGACTGCCGCCAGCCCGATCCCGCCGCCGCCATTGACGCCGACCTTGCTGAGGCCGTACACGATGCCGCCGAACGCGGGGATGGACAGGAGCACCGACACGATGTCCAACCGCTGGTGACCCTGCTCACCGACATTCACCAGCGTGCGGGCACCGATGATCAAGGATGCGAGCGCGACCGGCAGCACGAGCAGGAACAGATAGCGCCACGGCAGGAACTGCAGAATCAGGCCGGACAGCGTCGGCCCGATCGCCGGGGCCACCGAGATGGCGATGCTGACATTCCCCATCACGACTCCTCGCCGCTGGATCGGCGTCAGAGTGAGAATCGACGTCATCAGCAGCGGCACCATGATCGCTGTGCCCGAGGCCTGGATGATGCGGGCGATCAACAGCAACCAGAAGCCCGGCGCCAGGCCCGCCACCAACGTGCCGAGCGAAAACAGCGACATCGCCAGCAGGAAGACCGTTCGGGTGGAGATGCGTTCGAGCAAAAAGCCGGTGGTCGGGATCACCACGGCCATCGTCAGCAGGAACGCGCTCGTCAACCATTGAACTGTGCTGGCCGAGATGCCGAGGTCGACCATCAGCCGTGGCAGCGCGACGGCCATGATCGTCTCGTTGAGAATCACGACAAAGGCAGCAACCAGCAGAGTGGCGATGACAGTGCGCGCGTGAGCTGGCAGCGTGGGCTTTGCGGTCGCTTCGGCGGTGGTCAACATGTGTTCCTTATTCCTGAACGCGGACTTTCCACGGTAGACCGTTGCACCGACGAGAAGTCATCGATTTCTCGGCGAGCGGACGTCGGCTTACCGGACGGGTGAGCCAGGTGAAGATCGATTAGCGTCGAATCATGGCAAAGGGCAACGACGGCAAGAACGACCAACACAGCAAGAAGGACTCCGGCAAGCCACCGAAGGTGTCCCGCAAGGTCTATGAGGCCGAGCTGTTCCGGTTACAGACCGAGCTGGTGAAGATGCAGGAATGGACCAAAACCACCGGTGCCCGGGTCGTCGTCATTTTCGAAGGCCGTGACGCCGCCGGCAAGGGTGGCACGATCAAGCTGATCAGCGAGTATCTGAATCCGCGGGTCGCCCGGATTTCCGCTCTGCCGACCCCGACGGAGCGCGAGAAGGGTCAGTGGTACTACCAGCGTTACATCGCCCAGTTGCCAGCCAAAGGTGAGATCGCTCTCTTCGACCGTTCCTGGTACAACCGAGCCGGTGTGGAGAAGGTGATGGGCTTCTGCACGCGGCAGGAGTACGTCCGGTTCATGCACCAGACGCCGATCTTCGAACAGATGTTGATCGACGACGGCATCCTGCTCCGCAAGTACTGGTTCTCGGTGTCCGACGCCGAGCAGCTCAAGCGGTTTCGGTCCCGTCATGAGGACCCGCTGCGGCGGTGGAAGCTGAGTCCCATGGACCTGGAGTCGATCAACCGCTGGGAGGACTACTCGCGCGCCAAGGACGAGATGATGGTGCATACCGACACCAAAGTGAGCCCTTGGTTCGTCGTGGAATCCGACATCAAGAAACATGCGCGGCTCAATATGATCAATCACCTGCTGTCGACGATCCCGTACGAAGAGGTGCCGGCACCAGATGTCGAACTGCCACAGCGACTTACCTCGACCAGCAACTACCAGCGCCCCCCACGCGAGCTCTCCACCTACGTGCCCGACTACGCCGCCTCCCTGATCGGCCAGGGGGCCCCTGGTGGCTGACGCACCGGAGGCTTGGGCCGGCTCAGCAAGGCCGAGGCTGAACTGAATCGATCGATCGATGTCTCGCGACTGAAGGACACGTAGCACGCCCTGTCAGCCCGAATTTCGCAGCTGGCCGAGGCGCCGAGCTTCACCCAATCACTGGCCGTGGGGGTTTTTAGCCGTGACACGATGGATCCGGCACCGATGCCGAGCCAGGAGGCCGCATGTCCAACGAAACCTACGATCCCAATCCACCCGGCGAGAACCAGACCGGTGACATGAACGACCCGGAGGAGTACGGAGGCCTCTCCGTCGAGGATGACCCTCAGGGCACTGTCGATCCGGCCGACATCGCAGGGACGGCCGACGAGTCGGACGAGGACGTCAGCTGACCGTCCAGCCCGCCCAGAGCACCGCAGGCTCGACGCATGGCGCGCGGAGACGCGCCCTCGACTGGCGAGGCCAACGCTCCCTCACTGCGCACAAGGCCCGAAAGGCTGTCCAGGCCGGCAAGTTTGTCGGCAGAATGTACGCACAACGCGCCCGAACCTTCTACTGGGCCCGAGTGCGAGGTGATCTCTTCAGCCAACTGATCTATCCGACCCTGCACACTGATCCGTATCTGATCTACGAGCGCATGCGGGCCATCGGTCCGATGGTGCCCACGCCACTGGGCAACTACACCACGACCAGCTACCGGATCAGCCACGATGTGCTGCGCAGCCGCCGGTTCGGCGTCACGCCGGAGGATGACGTTCTGGACATCGCGCATAACGAGGCACTCGATCTTTCCCTGCTGCAGCTCAATCCTCCGGACCACACCCGCCTCCGCCGGCTCGCCGCGCCAGCGTTCACCCCCCGACGGATGGAGTCCTACCGCGGGCTGGTCGAGTCTGCGGTCGATCGTCTTCTTGACCGCGCGGAGGCCCAAGGCGAATTCGATCTGATGGCCGCCTATGCAGCTCCGCTGCCAATCGCGGTGATGACCCGCCTGCTGGGCCTGCCAGAGGATTCGGAGAAGTTCCGGCGGATTGGCTCGACGATCGCCCGAGCGTTGGATGGCGTGTGGTCGCTGCGTCAGGCCCGGACCCTGGCTGTGGCCGACGCTGAACTGCGCGAGACCTTCGACGACCTGCTGGTGAGACGCGCGGAGGAGCCGGGTGATGATCTCGTCTCGGCACTTCTGGCCGAACAGGGCACCAAGATCACCGTTGCCGAGCTCGGTCCACTGGTGCGCCTGCTGCTGGTCGCCGGCTTCGAGACGACGGTCAACGCCATAGGCAGCGGCGTGCGGTGGCTACTCGACAATCGGGAGCAATGGGAGCTCCTGGTCAAGGAGCCGGACCGAGCAGCAGCGGTGGCCGAGGAAGTGCTGCGTTTCGATCCACCGGTCCAGCAGATCGTCCGAGTCGCTCACACCGACACCGAAGTCGGCGGCGTGCGGCTACAAAGAAACCAATGGGTCATCCCGCTGCTGGCCGCCGCCAACCGCGATCCCGAGGTCTACCCGGAACCCAACCGCTTCGATATCACGCGCGAGTCCCCGGCCGAACACCTCGCATTCTCCGGCGGCATTCACTATTGCCTCGGCTCGCCGTTGGCCCGATTGGAGCTCGCGATGGCTCTCCGGGCGCTGGCGGAGCGATTCCCTGATCTCCGAGCGGCCGGACCCTTGGTGATGCGGCCAGGCACCACCTTGCGGGGGCCACTCCGCTTGCCGGTGTCGATCAACTAGGCCTGAGAGCATCACCCGCTGCTTCCAGGTCGTCGAGGGATACGCGGATACCGTTCACGCGTAGGATCACGGGCGACTTCCTTCCGCTGACAGCTAGATGATCATGGGCTGCGTTTTACTGCGGATCTCGTCATCGCTGACTCCGGGCGCCAATTCAATCAAGCGCAATCCATCGGCGGTGACGTCCAGGACTCCGAGGTCGGTGATGATGCGTTGTACGACGCCACGGCCGGTGTAGGGGAGGCTGCACTCGTGGACGATCTTGTACGAACCGTCCCTGGCCACGTGCTCCATGATCACGATCACCCGCTTGGCGCCGTGCACGAGGTCCATGGCGCCACCCATGCCCTTGATCATCTTTCCGGGAATCGTCCAGTTGGCGATGTCGCCGTGCTCGGATACTTGCATGGCGCCCAAAATTGCGGCGTCGATCTTGCCCCCACGGATCATGCCGAAGGACGTCGCAGAGTCGAATACCGAGGCGCCACGGCGCAAGGTGACCGTCTCCTTGCCCGCGTTGATCAAGTCGGGGTCCTCCTCGCCCTCGTACGGGTACGGGCCGACGCCCAGCAGGCCGTTCTCAGATTGCAGGACCAGTTCCACGCCGTCGGCGACGTAGTTCGGGACCAGGGTCGGCAGTCCGATCCCGAGGTTGACGTAGCTGCCATCGGTCAGCTCCGCAGCAGCCCGGGCAGCCATCTCCTCCCTGGTCCAGCTCATGATTGCGGCCGCCCCTCGACCGGCCCGGGGCGCGGATCAATTGGCCCCGGACGCTGCCGGACGGTACGACGCTCGATCCGCTTGTCCGCGGCTTGTTCTGCGGTCAGGGCGACGACCCGGTGCAGATAGACCCCCGGAGTTTGGACCGAGTTCGGGTCAAGATCACCGGGCTCGACCAGCTCCTCCACTTCGGCGATCGTGATCTTGCCCGCCATGGCCGCCAGCGGGTTGAAGTTGCGTGCTGATTCCCGATAGATCAGGTTGCCGTGCCGGTCACCACGCCAGGCCCGGACCAGGCCGAAGTCGCAGACAAGTGCACGCTCCAGGACAAATGTCTTCTCACCCTCGAGCGTGGCAAAGGTCCGCGTCTCCTTGGCCGGCGAGGCCAGCACGACCGAGCCATCGTTGCCATAGCGCCAGGGCAATCCGCCGTCAGCCACCTGGGTGCCCACACCGGTAGCGGTGTAGAACGCCGGAATCCCCGAGCCGCCCGCCCGCAACCGCTCCGCCAGAGTTCCTTGCGGCGTCAGCTCCACCTCGAGCTCGCCCGCCAGATACTGCCGCGCGAACTCCTTGTTCTCCCCGACGTACGACGACACCATTCGCCGGATCTGGTGGGTCACGAGCAACTGACCCAGACCCCAGCCGTCGACGCCGCAGTTATTCGACACCACCTCCAGCTGCCCGACGCCGGACTCCAAGAGCGCGCTGATCAACACGCTCGGCACCCCGCACAGACCGAACCCGCCGACAGCCAACGACGACCCTGATCCGACGTCGGCGACGGCTTCACGTGCACTCCCGACCACTTTGTCCATGCTTGTGTTCTACTCCTGCCATGACCGGAGCGTTACGGGTCGGCATCGTCGGCTTCGGCTGGATGGGCAATGCACACGCTCGCGCGTACGCCCGGTTGCACCACCAATACCTGAATTCAGCCCTACAGCCTGTCCTGGTGGCGGTCGCCGACAACGCTGCCGACGACCGACTGACGCACGCAGTCGCGGCATTCGGCTTTACCGCGATTCACGACGACTGGAATGAGTTGATCGAGCGTGATGACCTTGATCTGATCAGCATCACTGGCCCGAACTTCATCCACCGCGATGTTGCTGTCGCCGCCGCTGAAGCGGGAAAGCACATCTGGGTGGAGAAGCCGGCGGGCCGCCACGCAGGCGAAACGGCCGAGATCGCCGACGCCGTCCACGCTGCAGGCGTGCAGTCCGCGGCTGGGTTCAACTACCGGAACGCGCCCGCAATCGAGCTGGCTCGTCAACTGATCGCCGACGGCCGCATCGGGGCTGTCGCCTCCGTCAATATTCGGCTCCTGACTGATTACGCCGCGCACCCTCGGGGAGCGCTGACCTGGCGATTCCGGAGCGACTGGGCCGGATCGGGCGTCCTCGGCGACCTGGTCAGCCATGGGGTTGATCTTGGTCGCTATCTCGTCGGGGAGATCACCGACCTGGTGTGTGACCGCGCGATCTTCATCCCGGACCGACCGCAGGTCAGCGGTGTCGCCTCGCACTTCTCGCGCGGCACGGGCGGCCTGATGGGACCGGTCGAGAACGAGGATTACGTCTGTGCCCTGCTTCGGTTCGCGGGTGGCGGCCGCGGCACGCTGGAGTCAAGCCGAACGGCCGTGGGCGAGCAATGCACGTACAGCATCGAGATCCACGGTGAGCGGGGCGCCCTGGCCTGGGACTTCCGCCGGATGGGCGAGCTGCGGGTATGCCTTGACCAGGACTATCAGAACGCCTCCTACGCCACTCACCACGTGGCGCCGGGCGACGGTGAATTCGGGCTCTTTCAGCCTGGCTCTGGCATTCCGATGAGCTATGACGACCTCAAAGTGATCGAGGCCCATCACCTCGTGGAGTCGATCGTCACGGGAACGCCCCGAGGGGCCACCATCAACGACGCCGTGCGCGCCGCGCAACTGGTGGGCGCCCTGGCCGAGTCGGCCGAGAATCGGCGCTGGGTGAGCTGCACCTGACTCCGATGATCAACGAGCTGGGCCAGCCCGTCGGTGACCTGTCCCTGGATGGTCAGCCCGGCCCTTTCCCACGACGTCCACACTGAGCGGTCGCTACTGCCGCCTCGAGCGGCTCGCAGACCGGCACACAGAGAAGCTGCGCTAGGCGTTGGCGAGCTGGGATATCGCCGCCCGTGAGAGGCGCCGCGAAGACTCAGTCGCCGGTCTGAAACTCCGCTTCAGCGTGCTGGCCTTTTCGGGTCTTCCACCCTCGCTTCGCCGCAAGGCTGCGGCGCCGACGCGCCTTGGCCGCCTCGATGGCCAGCCTGTCCAGCCTCCGCTGCTCGCGGCGGCTGGCGTTCTCCTCTTTACGGAGCTCGCGCTCGATCACCACCCTGGAACGCACCGGCCAGACATAGTCCAGGTCGTCCGGCACATCGGGGAACCGCTGCCGGTAATACTCGGGATCCTTGCGCACCAGCGCGGATTGGTGGCTGCGCAACAGTTCCGGATCGAACAGCCAGCCCGGTAGGGCACCGGCAGCGGCCAGCTCCCCAGCGCTCCGGATGGCGTCGATGCCGAACGTCCGCAGGTCCTGGACGATG
>DATFQP010000215.1:0-3283 GCA_035264145.1 Propionibacteriaceae bacterium | reverse complement strand
GCCTAATTCGGCCTATTTGAGCGTGAAGTGAGCTCCCGTTGACTCCCATCTCATTCAGTTGGAGCGCGGCTCGTGCCACACGTTGTGGCACCGTCTCGATCTTGACTTCTCGTCCGACGCATGGATCACCGGACGGCCATCAGCCTACACATGTGGTCCGGCCTGCCGTTTGACTGACGCGGTCCTGCTCGCGGCCCTCGGAACGAACCCGGCGGAAGCTGTCGTGTTGAGTTGAGCCTCTTCGATCCGCGGAGATCCAGACCTTGTTGCTAACGGCGAGGGCAGTCGCTTCGACTGCTCAGCAGCTGGATTGCTGACTGCATGGCGGAGACCATTGGATCGACGGGGAGCGTAAAAGGTCATGACTTCTCGAAACTTTGAACCCAGCCTCGGCTTTGGAGGGAACCGACTTCGCCTCGTCGCTCTTGGGGTGATTCTCGTGGCCGCGTGTACCGCTCCGTCCGCTCCGAGTGGGCAGATGCCGACGACAGCGTCGCCGCGACCCCCGGCGGCCCAACGCGGCCCGCCGTCCAACGGACCGGGCCGATCACACCCGCCGAGCGGTCGACGCTCAGAGGCATCATTGCCTATGACACCCGCGACGGCGACATTTGGGTGATGAACGCAAACGGCACCGGCCGGCGACGCGTCACGCGCTCCGGCCGCGGATTGGCGCGGGTTGACGAACACCACACGTCGACTGCCTGCGATGCCACGACAGCGACCACTTAATCCGTGATCGTGGTATTGAACTGATCATGGCTGCGTAGGTTTTGCAAGATCAAGTGCCTAGGTTCCTCCTGGAGCGCCTCAATCGTTGAGACCGTCAACTCCGCTTTCCCTGATCTGGGTGGGCGAATGACCGCCTCCGACTTCGCCGGACCTCGGCCGGAGCCCGACCACAGCATCTGGCCGAATCGCCGACTTCAACCGGTAACCCCAGGTATGACCTCAAGTCCCGGGTGCCGCCGAATCCCTGACCGGGTCAGGTCGTGCGATACTGCGTCTTCCGGCGCTTGCGGGGTTCGCGCCGCGATCTCTCGTCCTCGATCTGGCGGATCAGGTCTCTACGCACCTCCGCGAGCGCATGATCAAGGTCGTGTTGGTGGGAGGTGGCCACGAGGTGCGCCCGTCCCGCTAGCCAGGCTTGAAGGGTAACTTTCTGATCCGGGCCGTCGGTGTCTTTCAGTGACACCTCGAGCTCGACCTGGTCGTGTTCCCATCCAGATAGGTGCGGCGCGAGTGCGGACAGGCCCCCCAGAATGCGCGGCCGGTCGGCTGCTGCGAAACCGGCGCCGAGGCGCAGACGCTCTTCTAGGTTCCCTGTCGGGCTGTTCTCGGTTCCGCTCATTCGTGCGCCTCTCTCATGGGTTTAGCGTATGACGTCGGCCTGACTGGCCGTGCCCGTTTCGAGCGCATGCGGCAGGGTCGCCGGGAACCCTGGCCGCCGCCGAGCCGCCTCGTCCACCCGAGGAGGCAATCGGCCGGACCACGCCCGCTTACCCGTCGGAATCGGCCGAGCATGGCATGCCAAGGCACCTTGGTTGCAGTCCTGCGGGCAGCGGTTCTATCCGGGTTCCTCTGTGACGCGCTCAGGTGCCCCAGAACGGTGGGACGAAGGCGGTTGAACGGGGATGCGGACCTGCAGGACGGTTGCGCCCGGTTGGGACTCGATGCTGATCGTGCCACCGTGGCGCTCCTCGACGATGCGTCGTGCGATGTCAAGTCCAAGACCGGTGCCCTTGCCCACGTCCTTTGTGGTGTAGAACGCCTCGAATGCGCGGGCCGCTACGTGCGGTGGCATGCCGGGGCCGGTGTCGCCGATTTCAACGACGACGTGTCTCTCGTCAGCCCGGGTCGCTATTCGCAGAGTGCCGGCGCCGTCCATCGCGTCGACGGCGTTATCGATGAGATTGGTCCACACCTGGTTGAGTTCGCTGGCGTAGGCCTCGATCCGGGGGACGACACCGTAGTGACGCACGACGTTGACGTCGTGGAGCTTGTGGCTGAGCATCACCAGGGTGCTTTCGAGGCCGTCGCTGACGTCGATGCGCTGGAGCGAGCCTCGGTCCATCTGTGAGTAGGACTTGACGGCGGCGACGAGGTCCGAAACGCGCCGAGTCGACTCCTTCACCTCCGAGAGGAGCGCAGCCACAGACAGGGTGCTCGCCACCCATTCAAGGCCCGATTCCAGGGCCGCTTCCGGTAGAACGGTCGCCACCCGTTCGCACCAGCCGACGTCGACGCCCGCGACAGCAAGGGGCGGGGCGATGACCCAGTCATGCTCGACGCCGTGGCGGGCTAACCATGAGGACAGCGCCTCTTCCTGGTCAGCCACCTCCAGCGGATCCGGTACCGCCGCCGGATGCTTGAGCTCGCAGCGCAGGGCGTCGAGCGCTGTGAACTGCTGCGCTCCGATTTCGCCGTGCGCAAGACGGCCGAGTGAGGAAAGCAACGTTTGACACGCGATCTCAAGGGCGCTAACCGCGCGGATGGCGGCAGCCGCCGGATTGTTGATCTCGTGGGCGAGGCCGGCGGCGAGGCTGCCGAGGGCCACGAGGGATTCGCGGTGCCGCGCCGTCGATTCGATGCTACGTGCGGTGCGATACAGCCCGGCCAAGAGGTGTCCGCCAAGCGGGAACCAGGCGGCGGTCCGCTCACGCAGCACTTGGGCTGGCACTCGGAGCACCCGCCCCTCGGCTACTCCTCGGCCGGTTGCGAGATAGACGCCATGCTCATCCCAGGCCCGGAAACCGCCGGCCCAGCGACCCGGTGCGTCCATCGTCCCGACCACCGTGTCCTCGCGGCCGACGTGGCGGATGAGGTCGATGACTCCGTCGAGAAGCACCCACCAGAAGTCGGCGTAGTCGCCCTCGTGGAACAGGTCGACGCCGGGCTCGATGCGTACCTCTGAACCAGCTCCGGCCAGCTCTCCGAGCTGACCCTCGCCCAAGCCGTCGAAGAGGCTGAGCGAACGAAGGTCCTCGACTCGCATCAGATCGTCGCCAGGTAGCGGTGCACGAGGTAGACCGACATGGCGCCCTCACCGACGGCGGAGGCAACACGCTTCATGGAGTCGAGCCGAACGTCGCCGGCCGCGAACAGCCCAGGCACGCTGGTTTCGAGTGCGAACGGCGCCCGCGTCAGTGGCCAGCGGCCAGCGTAGGCGGGAACAAGGAGGTCTTGTCCTGTGATGACGAAACCCTTATCGTCGCGTACGACGTCGGGGCCGAGCCAGTCGGTGCGGGGTGACGCGCCGATGAAGACAAACAGCCAACTCGAC
>DATFQP010000214.1:0-7433 GCA_035264145.1 Propionibacteriaceae bacterium | reverse complement strand
CTCAAAGCTCGATAAAAGCAGTGATCTACCACAACTCAACTTCTCTAAGGTTGGCTCTCCTAAGCCTTCGTCGACAAGAGGAGCTAACCTGCTGCACGACGCGGTTGCCGACTCACCACCAGTCTATGGAATCGCCAGACTCGCCGCCTCCAACAGATTCCGAGATCCGTGCCAAGGTGTTCCCGAAGGGCATAGCGCTTCAGGTCTTCTGGCCAGGCGGGACGCCCGCAGTAAGCGACCGACCGACCGTCCCGGCCTGCGCATCCTGACCGCCGTCCAGAACCTCCGTTACGCCGGTCAGACCGCCCTCGCCGCCCACGTCGACCTCCAGCCGCTCGCGACCGAGGCGGTGCAGACATCCGCACGACTTACCACCGAGACCTCGCCGTTAGGGGACCGCCAACCGGGACCACGGCGGGGTCGCGATACAGGGCGCCGCCGAATCCCCGGCCGGTCAAGTCGTGCGATAACGGGTCTTCCGGCGTTTGCGAGGTTCGCGCCGCGACCTCTCTTCCTCAATCTGGCGGATCAGGTCTCTACGCACCTCCGCGAGGGCATGATCAAGGTCGCGCTCGTGGGAGGTTGCCAAGAGGTGCGCCCGTCCCGCCAGCCAGGCTTGAAGGGTGACCTTCTGGTCTGGGCCTTCGATGTCTTTCAGTGACACCTCGAGGTCGACCTGGTCGTGTTCCCATCCAGACAGGTGCGGCGCGAGTGCGGACAGGGCCCTGAGAATGCGCGGCCGGTCGGCGTCGGCGAAGCCGGCGCCGAGGCGCAGATGCTCATCCAGAGTCCCAGTGTGGTTGTTCTCGGTTCCGCTCATCGGTGCGCCTCTCTCGTGGGTTCAGCGTATGACGTCAGATCGGCCGGTCCCGCCTATCGGCCGCGAGCGCTGTCGTAAGCGCGGCGCGCACGCCCGCGACCCCGGGTCGTCTGGGCGGAGGTCTGGTCTCGTAGGGCCCGACACGTGTTCCGCGTCGAGGGCTCCCTGTCGCTGCAGGTCGGGGCGGATAACCATGGCTCCTGCATTGGCTCGTATGGCTACTTCCAAGTGAGTTGCCTTGAGGGCCGATGACCGACCCCGCACAGAATGTCGCAGCCGCATATAACCTCTGGAAGGCACGGGGCTGGCAGCCATGGGACTTCACGACATGCCGGTTCAAGGTGGTCTGCGGCTGATGGACCTATTTTGCCTCCGGCGGCGCGTCCTGTCCCATGTAGATGACGTTCTCCACGCTGTTGTAGATATAGCGCTCGCCTGCCTTCAGCGCCTCGGCGTGCCTTTCGCAGACCGAACTTTCGTAGAGCCCTCGCTCCCCTTGGTCAATGACAAAGCTGCGGAGAGCGTGCTCCTGGCACCGGAGCACCTGGCATTGAAGGAACTGGTCAGGATCGGGGGGCATCGGCGCACGCACCTTCGCTGAGGGGGCCTACGAAGACTAGCCGCATTCCAACGCGGATCATTGCGGCGATCATCGTCAGCCTCATGCTGCTCCTGATCGGTGGTGTGCTCCTGGCTCTCGGCCATCCGACGATGGGCGCCTGGTTCGCCGTCGGTGGGCTGATGTATGCGGCCGTGAACATCAGTGCCGAGGATGGTGATGGCCAGTGGTGAGCGTCAGCCATCCCGAGAACTTGACTGGCAAGCGCTACTAGAGACTGCACTGACGGTGCCTGGGAATATCGGTGACACGTATTCGCGTTTTCACCGATATTCTTTTTGAATCAATTGTTGCTAATGATGCGAGGCGTGGAGGGTCCGGTAGCGACATGACCGCTGGCGGTCCATCGGGCGTCAGGCACTCAAGGGCAGTAAGGCGGCTGAGATCGTCCGCTGCTGCAGCCGGGTCCCTTGATCGTCCGGCAGCACCGCTCCGCTGAATCTCTCGCTCGTGGATATCCCCAGCCTCCGCTTGAGCAGCCAGACGACTTCCGGATCTGCCGATGAGCGAGCCTGTCGCCTCAGTCGCCACCAGGCCGCTGGTAGGAGGGCGTGCGACCGGCGATCCCGAGCAGTCCCTTCGACGAGGTGAACTTGCGAGCACGCTGGCCGTAAGCGGACGGTCTGCCGGGACAGCGCATGTGCCGTCGAGGGAACCATCTCCGGTCAGGTCGTTTCGCGCATCAGCACTCGTGGTGGCCGCCGAGTTGCATGCCGGAGTGCGGGACAACCCCCCGTATGGGTGGAGCGTTTGCCGCTCGGCCAGCGGGTGGCCCCGGGTGGCACTCCTGGCGCGGATGGGGGCGGGCAGCAGCCTGGTACGCCGAGGCTCGGAGTGTCCTTCGCGGGCTTCGGCCACCTCGTCAGACACTCCTGGCCGGCATGAGGCATGATCTGAGGCAGCGGCCCTCCGGCCGGCTAGGCACCAGATGGCGGGGTGTAGCCGCCTCGCGGACGACTGAACTTACAGAGAGGACGAGCACGATGAGCAGCGACATCGAGACCGGAGCGGTCACCGGAACGCCGGACAAGGACTACAACCTCATCTGGTTCGTCGAAGCGTGCCTGAGCAACGTCCTGCGCCTGGAGACCTACATCCAAGATGCCGACCGGGACGGGGACAGCGAGCTCGCCGACTTCTTCCGCCGCGCCCAAGGCGAGAGCCGCAAGGGCGCCGAGGAGGGCAAGCAACTGCTCGCCGCCCGGCTTGCCAGCGGATCGCAGTGAACGGGGACCCAATTCGTCTTGGCGATACGCGACTCAGCGCAGATCGACATCTGTAAGCACGCCAAGAAGGTGGTGCGGCGACCTGACCGTACTCGAGCAGCGGTCGGCGGTGAGGCGGCCAATCTAATCGGGCCGTAACGCCGGCATCGCGGAACCGCTGCAGATGGCCATCGGACTGACCAACGGCCAACCGCTTTACCGGTCCTCTACCGCCACCGGATTCGTCGTCAACTCCCTCTTTGTCAACGAGGACGCCACCACTCTCCCCACTTCGTTGACGGCGCCCGCGTCGTGGTGTCCGACCACTGGTCAACTGGTCTTCGCGGGCGCGGGTCGGCTCGTCCCCGACGGCGGTGATGATGTTGCCGCGTCGCACGCCGGCCCTGGCCGCGGGCCCGTCCGAGTCGGTGGTCAGTTCCGCCGGCGCCAGGTCCCGGACGGCCCGAGGATTGGGTGGACGAGTGGGCCTACCGGGTGTCGATCACCGCGCTGGCAACGGTCTGCATGACCCGACAGACCAGCCTTGACCGGATCAGCGTCGCCGACCTGGCCGCCGTCCGCGGAAGCACGCGGACCGTCGCCGTATGACGAACGCTTTGCCGGGATGGAGATTGTCTCAGTGGGGTCAAGCGGCCTTGCCAAGGTCGGCGAGTAGACGGGTGCGTAGGACCTCGGGGTCCGCGCCCAGGTGGCGGAGCAGTTCTACGGCCATGTTGCTCTTCGGATCGAGCAGGCCAAGTAGCAGGTGCTCCACACCGATGTGCTGGTCACCGAGGGCGGCGGCCTCGCGGTGCGCCCGTTCGAGCGCACGTTTCGCCCGTGGCATAAAGGGGAGATGCCCGGTCAGCTCGGGGTAGCCGCATCGGCCGCGACGCCACAGTAGCCGGCGCCGCGTCGGGCGGCCCGGAGGGTAATCGAGTGCCCCTGGCCCGAAGCTCGTCTCCGCCCGGCGGCGCACCTCGTCTAGGTCGATCCCTAGCGTGTGCAGCGCGTCGGCGTCGCTCTCGCCGCTGCCGGGTGATGACAGGCCGCCCCTGCCGACCAGTTGACTCAGGGTCGCACGGCCGGTGTCCAGGTTGACGCCAAGGTCGGTCAGCACGCGAACCCCGGGGGCCCCCGGCTGGGCAAGGATGCCGAGCAGGAGATGCTCCGTGCCGAGCCAGGGATGCCGGAATGTGCGGGCCTCTTCCTGCCCGCGGACGATGACTTGGCGGGCCGCATGCGTGAACCGCTCGAACATCGTCACCTCCGTCCGTGCTTCCTGTGCACGGCCTGCTTGCTCACCCCGAGTGCCTGACCGATCTGCTCCCAAGACCAGCCACATCGCCTGGCGTTGTCCACCTGGAGTGCTTCCAGGCGCTCGACGAGCTGCCGCAGCGCCGCCACGGCGCGCAAGCCCATGCGGGGGTCTTGGCTCGTTGCGGCCGCCGCCGCCTCGACTGCTTCGGTCATGACGTCAACATACGATGACGCTGGAGCAGTTGTCAACGTAGGTTGACCGAGGCCCGTGTTACGCGGATCCGCCGGGTGGCAGGCGGGGTACCAGATCGTGAAGGGTTACCGAGACAGTGGTGAACCAAGGAACGCCTCTTCTCCTCTTGAGGGCCAAGGGCGTCCGTCTGCGGGCTGTCGCGTGCTGGTCGCTGACCCGGCTACCCGGTCGTGGCCGGCCACCCGGCAACCGCAGGATGGGCCGGCACTCGGCCACGTCGTCGTAGGCGGGTTCCGGCTCAACGATCGTGACGTCGCCGTCGGACGCTGGCCCTTGGCCACCGAGGCGGCCGGTACGCCCAACTAGTGGCGTGTCGGCTAAGTAACTATACCTTTGGGTGGGACAATGAGGTGTGCCGAACAAGACAGCTGGACCGTTGCTCTTGGGGGAGGGTGACCGGGTTGAACTGGAACGGCTGACCCGATCGTCGACGGTGCCGGCGGCGATGGCGCGGCGGGCCCGGATCGTGTTGCTGGCCGCCGACGGTGTGGCGAATTACGCGATCGCTGAGCGGGTGGGGGCGACCCGGCCGACGGTGAACCTGTGGCGGTCCCGCTATGCCGAGCGCGGCCTGGCCGGGTTGGTCGAGGAGCAGCGGCCGGGCCGGCCCCGCACCGTGGACCGGGCCAAGATCATCGCGGCCACGTTGACGCCGCCGCCGAAGAGTCTGGGGGTGACGCACTGGTGGAGCCGGCTGCTCGCTCCGCGGCTGGGCGTCAACCATGCCACGGTCGCGGCGGTGTGGGCCGAGTACGGGGTCAAGCCGTGGAAGGCCGACACGTTCAAGTTCTCTACCGACCCCGAGCTGGAGGCCAAGGTCCGCGACGTGATCGGCCTGTATCTCGCGCCGCCGGAGAACGCGATCGTGCTCTGTGTTGATGAGAAGTCCCAGGTCCAGGCGTTGAACCGGACTCAGAAGACCTTGCCGATGCAGCCCGGACACGCCGAGCAGCGCACCCACGACTACGTCCGCCACGGCACCACCACCTTGTTCGCCGCGTTGCAGATCGCCACCGGCCAGGTGACCGGAATCTGCAAACAGCGGCACCGACACCAGGAATTCCTGGCCTTCCTCAAACACCTGGCCCGGGCCTACCCCGACCGCGAGTTGCATCTGGTGATGGACAACTACGCCGCGCACAAACGCGACGAGATCCGCGACTGGCTGGCGGCGAACCCGCGCATCCAGGTCCACTTCACCCCGACCTCAGGATCGTGGCTAAATCTGGTCGAAGTGTGGTTCGGAATCATCGAACGCCAAGCCATCCGCCGCGGCAGCTTCCCCTCGGTACGCGACCTGATGATCAAGATCCGGGCCTTCATCACCGGCTGGAACGCCCGCAAACATCCATTCATCTGGACCAAACCCGCCGACGAGATCCTTCGACAAGATCAACCGCAAACGTAAACATGTCTCAACGACACGCCACTAGGTCATTCGCACATCCCGATGCAGCGCGGCCAGTGGCAGATGCGTGTGATGCAAGGCGCGTAGTGTCAGGAATGAGCGTATCCATTCGCAGCGAGAGCGGAAGGGGTTGCCTTGTGGCCAACCCAAACCAAGATCCGAACGCTCAAGATCCACCCGCTTGGGCGGTTGACCAGGCCGCCACCGATATGTACGACGTGGACGATCCGGGTGCGATAACGAAGCGCGCTTTGGAGCTCGTGCGCGAAGCTGAAGAGCGTGAAGATGAGCGGCACGACGAGTATGACGACCCTGATCAGGGCGGCGAAGCTTGACCCAAGACTGCCCGGCGCAGTAGGCAGCGACCGGAGGGTGGATAACAGCGCTGTCCGGGCGTGAACCCAGGCGAACAATGTCAAGGCCATTCCCTGCGGCCGCATCTCCGCTGGGGATATCCAGCAATCCCGCAAGGCAGGCCACTAGAAATCCCGCCGGCCGCCGATAACACGGCCAGACGGGACGAACCGCGGCCGTAAGCGGACCCGCTTACGACCGCGTGTTGGGGGGAGACCAGCAGCCGGTCGAGGCACCTCCCGACGGCGGCGGCACGCAGCGGATCTTCCGGTGTCCGACCTGTCAGGTGGCGGTCAACACCCAGTACGGACACCCAGGACTGCGGCTCGTCCGTGGCGGCACGCTCGACCAGCCCCTCGAGATGGGCAGGCCCTGGAGGGCGCGCTCTGTTCTTTCTGCGACGTTGACTCCCACCTCAGGTCCGTGGCAACGTTCGTCAGCAGATGGCAGTGTGTGCAACGCTTAGCACGCTGTTGCAAGTCTTGTGCCGTGGTCAGTGCTACGTCCCCGGAGCTTTGCGTGGGCGTTGGCACTGTCTAGCGTCCGACAGCAGTCGAGGGTCGTAAGGTGCGACCTTGAGACGCTAGGAGATTCTCATGGCACAAGGAACTGTCAAGTGGTTCAACGGCGAGAAGGGCTTCGGCTTCATTGAAGTCGACGGCGGCGGCGCTGATGTGTTTGTCCACTACAGCGCCATCGAGTCGACCGGTTTCCGGTCGCTCGATGAAGGTCAGCGCGTGGAGTTCAACACCACACAAGGCCCGAAAGGGCCCCAGGCGGACAACGTACGCGCCATCTAGTTCGGGCAGGAGACTGACGAAGCGCCGGCCGCCGTTCGGCGCTTCTGCACGTCCTGACCCGACCCATCATCGGAACGCGTTCGGCACCTACACCCAAGCCGAACTCGCCGAGCTGTTCGGCGTCGGGACGATCCACGATCGCACCTCGCGAATATCTCGAGGGGCTGGTGGAGTGCCGCCACGGACGAGCCCAGTCCTGGGTGTCCGTACTTGGTGTTGACCGCCACCTGACAGCTCCTTACGTTCGCAATGGCTTGGTCACCTCATGGACCATCCGACTCTGGACTGTCGTCATCGGCGAGGGAGCTGAACAGTGTGAATGTGCCGTCTAGGTGCTTGCTGATCGATCCGGCTGGATGATCACCGACTTAGGAACTATGTAGGTGTCACGAGAAAGCTATAGTCGCAAAGGGGCGTCTTCCCGTACACCTACCACTGGGGAGGCTGTTTAGGCTCATCCCCGTGATCACGCGGGCTGAACTCGACGCCGCCTTGCGCATCGTGCGGCCGCATGTGCCGGTGACGCCGGCGTACCGCTGGCCGCTGCTGGAGAAAGTCACTGGCACACGGACCTGGGTCAAGCACGAGAACGCCACTCCAACCGGCGCCTTCAAGGTGCGCGGCGGACTGGTCTACGTGGCGCGGCTGCTCGACGCCGAACGCCCGGTGCGGGGCATGGTCACGGCCACCCGCGGCAACCACGGCCAGTCGCTT
>DATFQP010000213.1:0-2750 GCA_035264145.1 Propionibacteriaceae bacterium | reverse complement strand
TCTGCCATGGGACTGATCGCGGCTGAAAAGTCCAGAAGCGGCCGAGGGCGAGGATGCCGAAGACGCTGGCCACCAGGAATAGCGTCGAACCGTAGGCATCGGGCCGCCACACGTGCCGGTCCTGCTGCTCGACGGTGGCGTTCTGGGCGAGGGCGGCCAAGGTGCTGATATTGAAGAACAACGTGCCGGGAAACTGCGTGATAGCAGCCAGCCAGCTGCGGTCATGCGGAAGCCAGCGCCAGATCGCCACGGGTTCCGGCCTGTTCTGTTGGGCGTCGTCGACCTGGGTCATCGCGGGGTTCTCGGACTGCAGGAGCTGCAGGAAGGACGCAGATGTGAAGAAGATCGATCCCACGAAGTAGGTGAGGCCGTCCGCGACTCCGCCAACCGCGTTGATGTACGCGGGCACCGACCCCAGCACGAAGCATGCCGAGCCGACGACGAACAACGTGGCGATCGCCGCGTTGAGTCGAACGGGCCGCATCCTCACGCTGCACCTCCCACCGGGCAGAACATCAAGCCTCGGGCAGGATTCGAGCTCCCGACTCACCCGCTGAGGGTGGAATCGGTGGTTTTGCCCATCGGTCATCGAGACCGACGTCATCAATTCGACGGTGCGTCCACCCTGAGCGTGCGCCAGGCCTTGAGTCGAGTAGGAGAGGCGCTCAGGTGCCGTCACCTGTCGGCGCTTGCTCGAGTCGGCGCACAGCCGCCCGGTGAAGGCTGATGGCGATCGGAGGGAAGACGATGACGGAGAGCACGCCTGCACCGACCAGTGCGGCAGCGTTCTCGGGCAACATCGTCCCCGAATCCAGGCCAATCTTTGACAGTGCCACGAGCAGAGGCAAGGCGGTCGCGGTCAGGAGCATCATCTGCAGCCGCCCACGTGCGGGGAGGTCCCGCCGATAGAACAGCAGTGCCGGAAGGCCACGAACCGTGAGGAACAACAGGAAGAAAACGACCAGGCGTGTAGGCGACTCGATGATCGAGTGCAGGTCCAAGCCCATTCCCGACGTGACGAAGAAAACCGGAATAAAGAACCCGTACCCTATGGCGTCGAGCTTGCCCTCCAAGGCATGCACGTCGCCCGGCGCCCAACGGCGCAGAACTACGCCGGCCAGAAAAGCCCCCAGCACCACATCGAGCCCGAAATCCGCTGCGACGACCAGCAGAGCAAAGAGCAGGAACATCGTCCAGCGCAGTGTCGTCTGTGAGGTCGCGTGCTCCCCTTCGGACATGATCCCCGCCAACCGCTCGTGGTGTAACAGCCGCGGGACGAACGTGAACAGCAACGCGATCGCCGCGATGACGACGAGGGAGATGAGGCCGAGAAAGGCTCCCTTGGTGCTGAGGAAGATTGCGACGGCCACTATGGGGAAGAACTCGCCCACTGCTCCGGCTGCCATGATGAATCCACCGAATTTGCCTTCCAGCATCTTGTTGTCGCGCAGGATGGGCAGTAGCGTTCCCAGCGCTGTGGTGGTCAGTCCGATCGCGATGGGCACGAACGCCTTGACAAAACCGACTGCCTCCAACGCGCCGGTCACCAGGATCGCGATCAGCACTGTTGCCAGCCAGGATGTGACAGCGAGCCGTCCGGCCCGCTCTCGGAACAGCTCGAGTTCCAGCTCATAGCCCGCCAGCAAGAACAAAAACCCCAGGCCCACGTTGGAGATCAGCTCGATATTCTGCGACTCGGCCCAGCCCAGGACCTGTGGTCCGACCACGACTCCCGCCACAATCAGGATCACC
Organism: Propionibacteriaceae bacterium; assembly: GCA_035264145.1. Classification (GTDB taxonomy): domain Bacteria; phylum Actinomycetota; class Actinomycetes; order Propionibacteriales; family Propionibacteriaceae; genus Microlunatus. The sequence goes on along the minus strand of DATFQP010000213.1, from coordinate 998 downwards.
ACTTGAGGCACCCGAAATCGGGAGAGCAGCCCCGCCATGATGGGGGCCAGTGCGGCGATCAAACTAACCACGGCCAGGTCAAACAGGCCCTGCTCGAGATTCACAATGCCGACCCCTGTTCGACGGATGTCGACGTCGACCCCTGTTCGACCGATGTCGAGGTCCGTACAGCCCGGACCTGCGGCTCAATCGTGAACGCGGTCAAGGGCTGGTGCCGTGCGTCGAGTCAGTCGCGGGTAAGCGCGTCGATGCAGACAGTGATCGCGAGGATGAGCACGTCGTCCTCGCCTGGTTCGATCTCGACACCGTAGCTCTCCCCGACCCGGAACCATTTCTTCGACACGGTCGCGACAGTGTCACCGCTGCGCTCGATTTCATACTCGTGATCGACCAGGTTGCCGTGCGCGGTCATCTCGGCCCCACCGTCGACTTCGACCTTGAAACGCTCCCGCAGGCCGACGAGCGCCTTGTGGACCGTCGCGTCACCGGTGTCTCGTTCGATCTTCATGGAGTCGCGAACGTGGAACTTGCGCTCCTGGATCTTCGCCACTTCTCGACCCGAGGCGTCCTCCAACACGAAAGTCTCGCGGAGCCGTGCGGCTTTCCCGTCCACCTTGAATGCCTTTTCCCCGGATTCATTTTCGATCCAGTAGTCATCGCCGATCGACAGCAGCTTCTGACGCATCTGATAGATCTGCTTGCCGGAAGCGGCGTGGCGATTCACACGATCTCGCAGTCCCATAGCTGCTACTCCTCTTGGCTTCGGTGTAGACATCTCCCTAATGCCGGGCCTTCCGTGCCCTACCGCCTGGAAGGTCGAGCACAGACGTCAGACCTGCCAAACTAGCTATCCCGAGCAGCCGCTGCGTCACCCGACGCGGGTGAAGCAGAACGTGACCAACCGATCTTCACCCGACGCTCGATACGCCGTCCAAGCGTCGTTTGGCCTCGGCGTAGGTATCGGCCGGCAACGGTCGCACCGCGGCCGCGATGTTGTC
>DATFQP010000212.1:0-5177 GCA_035264145.1 Propionibacteriaceae bacterium | reverse complement strand
GGCTGAGCTGCAAGCGGAATACGGACTGCTCTGAGAGCGGCTGGTAAGGTACGTAGCCGTCTCACGATCCCTCGTAGCTCAATTGGCAGAGCATTCGACTGTTAATCGAAGGGTTGTTGGTTCGAGTCCAACCGGGGGAGCTCTCACTAGGTAGTTTAGGTTGCGCGCCTTACCACGGGCACAGTTTAAGCACAATATATTCGACTGAACTGTGTGCCAGCGAGAGGGGTCGGAGCCGGCGCGGCCGTGGGGCTCGGAGGATGTAGGGGTCCCCCGGCCCATAGTGCGGGGCGACATCGAAGTAGCGCACTCCGCACTCCCATGCGGCCGTGACCCCACCGCTTGATTCCTCGTCCGGGACGGTCCGCAGCAGGTTCCCCATACCCGCTGCTCCGTATGCCATGGGTCCGACGTGCAAGCCATGACGGCCAAGCGGGGTGTCTGCGCTGAAACTCGGCGTTCTTGTTTCCTTTCCGTTAGCCGTGGCCTGTTCTAACCCAGACCGGGGTTTTCAACGAGCCACTGGGCAATATCAGGCAGTTTTCGGTTGCTGCGCTGGCAAAGCTTGGAGAGATAGCTGAATGCGTCGTCGGCGTCGCAGCCGAGCCGCTGCATCAAGATGCCTTTCGCTTGCTCGATGACAGATCGGGATTGCCTCGCCGCCCGCATCTGGTCCGCGAGATCGGCGGTGTGGTTGCCGAGTGCAGCATTAGCGACTGCCACCCCGGCGTAGCTGGCGAACACCTGAGCCCGCTCAATGGTGCGGTCGGCTAGCGGCGGGGGCGTCGAGGCATACAAGTTGAGAGCGCCCACCCTTCGTTGTGGAAGTGGAAGGCCAACGGAGACGGAGTGGGTAACCCCAGCCCGCCGCCCGGCGTCACTGAAATCTCGATACGGGTTGTCGGCATCAAGATCGACAACGATGGTCTGACCAGTGATCGCCGCGTCCAGGCACGGCCCGAACCCGTTCTCGTACTGTCGCTCGTCAAGGTCGGCCGCCAATTGACCGGTGAAAACCACGGTTGTGGCCTTATCGCCGTCCACCATGGTCACCGACACCTCAGTAATGTCGCCGATGGCCTCGCAGGCCAGAGCAGCAATACGTCCCAGCGTATGGTCCAGGGGGTCGTTGCGGAGCATGATCTTGCTCAACTCGGCGAAGGCAGCCAGCTCCCAACTCGCCCAGCGTGGGAGTGGTCGTTTCGTATTCGCGGATTCGGCGGTCATGATGCACCGCTCCGAACCCGAAACATGCAAGCTGTCCAGCAACCTGTGCCGACTCGTCCTGTCATGCACATAGATCTGACTCCCCCAAAGCCGTATCAGTGCCCGGCTTCGCCAGCCCTGATACGGACACCACCTTCCCGGGACATACCCAGGCATCTTCCCGCCTAACGGGTCATACTGCGGCGCTGCCGGATCACCGGACGCAATTGGAGCAACCCTCGACCGAGCAGGATCGGCCCGACCGGCGTGCGGAAACCTCGGCGAACCGGTCCCCGCCGGCCTCGCACACAAGCTCGGCGGGGCGGAAACACGACCCTCTTTTCGTCGATACACTGCCTGAAGCGATCTGCCGGTAATCCCCAACAGGTCCACGCAATAAGGAGGACACACATGCCCGTAACGGAATGCTGAGGGCAAGACATCTTGTGGCAATTAAGGCTTACCGATACTGAGCGCCGGTCCTTTAATCGAAGGGTTGTTGGTTCGAGTCCAACCGGGGGAAGCGAGACACCTGGTCAGGCCACTATCCGGCTGCTGACTGCCCGGTCTTTGCGCCATCTGCTGTGAGGTCTTTCACGGTACTCACCTGAACACGACCGACCGCACCGCTGCAGGGGCCTACCACCGGTCCCAGTGGACGACCTCGTCAAGAGGCCGCCGGTTCGGCCGGACAAGCGGTCGCAGCCGGCGGTCGGCCGGATAGCCCAGACCGATCAGGTATGCGCAGAAGTAGCCGTCGGGAAACCCGAGCACGCGCCGCGCCTGCTCCTGGTCGGACACCGAGGCGTGACCGGAGCCGATGCCGAGGTCGGTGGCGGCCAGCATGATGTTCGTCGTCGCCTGCCCGAGGTCGTACATGAGAAGGTCCTGCTGGCGAGCGCCCTCAGGTATCCGGACGACGAAGGCAATCGTCGCCGAGGATCGGGCAATGTGCCGCGCTCCCTGCCATACCTTTGCAAGCTCGACCAGTTGCGGGCGATCGGTGACGACAACAAAGTTCCAGGGCTGCCAGTTGCTCGCGGACGCGGCCCTCCGACCGGCGTCGAGGATGCGCTCCAGGTCCGCCCGGGCGATCGGCTGGTCGGTGTACTGACGCACGTTGCGACGCGCGCGGATGGTATCCCAGGTCTCCATGTCCCAGTTGTACGCCTACAGCGCTACTCCTGAGGCCGTTCGCCGTTCTCGTCGTTGGGCAGCGCGCAAACGCAGAAGAAATTGCCCTCCGGATCTTGCAGCACGACGTAATCGTCGTCGGGATCTTCGTTGTGTCGCACGAACGCGGCCCCGAGCCCGAGCAGCCGGTGAACCTCGGCGTCCTGCTCGTGAGTGAAGAGGTCGAGATGCATCTGGTCTCGGCCGCTGACCGGAGTCTTAGCAACCTGGAGCGAGATGGCGGTCACGCCGCCGCCCAGCACCCGGAAGCTGCCTTCCTCCGACAAGGGTCCGGCCTTCAAGTCGAGGGCAGCAGTCCAGAACTGGGTCATCAGCTCTATATCGGCACAGTTGATCACCACGCTGCCCAAACGGATTGCCATGCTCAGGTCTCTCCCGATGGCTCGACGTTTTCCAGATCTGCCAGGAAGGAACTTGCCCACCGGTCGATGTCGTTCTCAAAGACCTGGCGGCGGAGCGCCTTCATGCGACGCGCATGATTGCGTGGACTGTCATTCATGGCGTCCAGTACCCGCTCTTTCAAGCCATCAATATCGTACGGATTGACCAGATACGCCTGGCGGAGTTCGTAGGCGGCACCAGCAAACTCACTAAGCAGCAGCGCCCCCCGATCTTCCGTCCGGCAGGCGACGAACTCCTTTGCCACCAGATTCATCCCATCCCGCAGTGGGGTGACGACCATGATGTCGGCGGCTCGATACAGCGCTGCCATTTCATCGTGTGGGAAGGACGTGTGAAGATAGGTGATCGGCGCCCGACCCAATCGGCCGATGTCTCCGTTGATCCGTCCAACGAGCCGATCGATGTCATCGCGGAGCTGCCGATATTGCTCGACCCGTTCCCGCGAGGGCGTCGCCACCTGAACGAAGGCGACCCGTTCTGGATCAATCAAACCCTCGGCGAACAGTTCGCCGAAAGCTCTGATGCGTTCTGTGAGTCCCTTGGTGTAGTCCAGCCGATCGACGCCGAGGAACAGGGTCTCCGGGTCGCCGAGGTTGTGCCGGATCTCCTTGGCGCGCTCCTCGGTTTCTGGGCGTCGTGCCAGGTCGTGCATGGTCGTGGCGTCGATGGCGATGGGGTAGGAACCGGCTACGACCGTACGGCCGTCGACTGTCTGGATGCGGTCGCGACGAGTTTCCAGGTTCAACCGCGTCCGCACGAGCCTCAGGAAGTTCTGCGCACCACCAGGCAGCTGAAAGCCCACGAGGTCGGCTCCGAGAAGCCCGGTGAGGATCTGCCGACGCCAGGGCAACTGGTTGAAGAGTTCGGTCGGCGGAAAGGGGATATGCAGGAAGAAGCCGATCCGCAGATCAGGCCGTCGTTCCCGAAGCATGTGGGGAACCAGCTGAAGCTGATAGTCCTGCACCCAGACCGTCCCGCCTTCCTCGGCGACGATTGCCGCCTGCTCGGCGAAGCGGTCGTTGACTTCGACGTAGCGCTCCCACCAGTCACGACGGAACTCGGGATGGGCGATCACGTCGTGATAAAGCGGCCAGAGCGTGGCGTTGGAGAAGCCTTCGTAGTAGTCCTCGACATCACCGGCCGACAAGGTCACGGGAATCAGTTGGATCCCGTCGTCGACGAAGGGATCCAGTTCCTCACCAGCTGCGCCGGGCCAGCCGACCCAGGCACCTCGGTGCCGACGCATCACCGGCTGGAATGCCGCGACCAGCCCACCGGGCGAGGTTCGCCACGCAATGCTTCCGTCGGAGTTCTCCACGCGGTCGACCGGCAGCCGATTCGCGACCACGACAAAGGATGCCGTCGGCGGGTCGTTCAGTGTGGGAGCAGGCTCAGTCACGTCATCCTTTCTCGGCGTGCCCTTCGACCCTAACTGGCTCTCCGTTCCGCTCTCCAGTCGAGTCATTGCTTGGGTCGCCCGCGCGCTTGGTGTCAATCTCTGCGAGTCTGTTCTCGTGAGTCTGGTCGAGCCGATAACCGAAGCTGGAAAGGCGGCGGTGGCGGCGATCGTTGCTGACCCGACCGGCACCCTGGTTGCGGTCGATTACGACGGGACTCTGGCGCCGATCGTCCCTGATCCTGAACATGCCCACCCCGATGCGGCCGCTGTTCGAGCGTTGGGTCGGCTGGGATCCCTCGTCGGTCGCATCGTCGTACTGACTGGGCGGCCGGTGAAGACGGCCGTACGGCTCGGCAGGTTTCGGCGGACCCGAGGCTTGGAGTCGATGATCTTGCTCGGTCAATACGGCGTCGAGCGCTGGGATGCTCGATCGAACACCTACTATCTGCCGCCGCAACCACCCGCCATTGACGAGGTTGCCGAGGAACTGCCGGCGATCCTTGAGGAGCACGACGCCGGTCAGGCGAAGCTGGAGCACAAGGGCCGGGCCGTGGGTGTGCACACGCGCAGATTGCCCGATCCCGCTGCTGCATTGCGCCGACTGACGGAACCGCTACGAGATCTGGCCACCCGTCACAAACTCCGCCTTGAGCCGGGAAAGAATGTTTTGGAGATTCGAGCGCCGGGAATCGACAAGGGCGAGGCCTTGCTCAGCGCGGTGGCTGAGTCAGGTGCCCGGTCGGTGATCTTCGCAGGAGATGATCTTGGTGATCTGCCCGCCTTTCACGCCGTGCAGCGGCTGCGAGCTCAAGGAATCCCTGGGCTGCTGATCTGCTCAGCCTCCCAGGAGGAGGATGCCCTGACCACTATCTCGGATGTGATCGTCGACGGTCCGAGCGGTATCGCTGGCTGGCTGACCGACCTGGCTGACGCAATCGAAGCGGCCAGCGCCCAGCGTGCTCTTGGCTAGACTTTG
>DATFQP010000211.1:0-12077 GCA_035264145.1 Propionibacteriaceae bacterium | reverse complement strand
GTGGTGTTGTTCAGCGTCGGCGGCCTGTTTGCGCTGTACGAGGCGTACCACAAGTACCACGAAGTGCACGCGCACGAGCCGAACCTGCTCCTCGAGGGGCCCTGGTGGTGGGTGCCGCTGGTCGTGCTGAGCGCTGCCATCATCGCCGAGTCGTTCTCCTTCCGAACCGCGATCATGGAATCCAACAAAGTCCGCGGCAAGCAGGGTTGGAGCAGGTTCATCCGCTCCGCCAAGGCCCCGGAGTTGCCGGTGATCTTGCTCGAGGACTTCGCCGCGCTGCTCGGTCTGGTGTTCGCCTTGTTCGGGGTCGGAATGACGCTGCTCACGCACAACGGCTACTTCGACGTCATCGGCACGGCGATGATCGGGTTGCTCCTGGTGGCGGTCGCCTGCGCACTGGCCGTTGAGACCAAGAGCCTGCTGGTCGGGGAGGCGGCCAGTTCTGAGAGCGTCGCCCGGATCGAGCAGGCGATCACCAGCACCGAGGGGGTTGATCGGATGATCCACATGAAGACGATGCATCTCGGTCCCGAAGAGGTGCTGGTGGTGGCCAAGATCGGGGTGAGCGGATCAGCGACGGCGGCTGAGGTGGCGGAGACGATCGACAGGGCGGAGGTCAGCATCCGTGCCGCCGAGCCAGCTGTGACCGCCCTCTTTCTGGAACCGGACATCTACAACCCCCACCACGTGCCAGCCGAGCGCCCCCAGCGTCCGTCGGCTCCCAGCCACTGATCAATTTGCCGGTGAGCCCCGCGATGGGGTTGCCCATGGGCGATGACAAGCCCAGCCCGGATTTGCCCTTAGGCTCTTAGGCATGGATTTTCGCGTTGCCGACCTCAGCCTTTCCACATTCGGCCGCAAAGAGATCAGCCTGGCCGAGCACGAAATGCCAGGTCTGATGGCGATGCGGGCGCAGTACGGAGAGTCCAAGCCGCTTGCCGGGGCCAAGATCGCCGGCTCGCTGCACATGACGGTGCAGACCGCCGTGCTCATCGAGACGTTGGTGGCGCTCGGCGCCGATGTCCGCTGGGCCAGCTGCAACATCTTCTCGACGCAGGATCATGCCGCCGCCGCGGTGGTCGTCGGCCCGGAGGGGACTGTCGAAGAACCGCGCGGGGTGCCGGTGTTCGCCTGGAAGGGCGAGACGCTGACCGAGTACTGGGAATGCGCGGATTCGATTCTCACCTGGCCCGATGGCGAATTCGCGAACATGATCTTGGACGACGGCGGCGATGCGACGCTGCTGGTGCACAAGGGCGTCGAGTACGAGAAGGCCGGCGAGGTCCCCCAGGCAGGCGATTCGGACCCGGAAGAATGGCACATCCTGCTCGACATGATCCGCCGGACAATGACTGACGGCCGCTCATGGACCGACATCGCCAATCACATTCGAGGCGTTACTGAGGAAACCACCACAGGTGTCCATCGGCTGTACGAGATGTTGCGCAACGACGCGCTGCTATTCCCGGCGATCAACGTCAACGACTCGGTGACCAAGTCCAAGTTCGACAACAAGTACGGTGTCCGCCATTCACTGATCGATGGGCTGAATCGGGCGACCGACGTTCTCATCGGTGGCAAGGTCGCGGTGGTCTGCGGCTATGGCGACGTCGGCAAGGGGTGCGCCGAATCCTTGCGCGGCCAGGGTGCCCGGGTGATCGTGACAGAGGTCGACCCGATCTGCGCACTTCAGGCGGCGATGGACGGGTATCAGGTGGCGAGGCTTGAGGATGTTCTCGACATCGGCGATATCTACGTCACTGCCACCGGCTGTCGGGACGTGATCACTGCTGATCAGATGAGCCGGATGAAGCACCAGGCGATCGTGTCCAACATCGGCCACTTCGACAACGAGATCGACATCGCCGGGCTGGCCGCCCATCCGCGGGCAACCAAGATCAACATCAAGCCGCAGGTGGACGAGTGGCAATTCGCAGAGGACGGCGCGCCGGCCCACAGCGTGATCGTGCTCAGTGAGGGTCGACTGATGAATCTTGGCAACGCCACGGGTCATCCGAGCTTCGTGATGAGCAACTCGTTCACCAATCAGGTACTGGCCCAGATCGAGCTGTTCACCAAGCCGGAGGATTACCCGCTCGGCGTCTACACGCTGCCCAAGCACCTCGACGAGACGGTGGCGCGACTGCACCTCGACGCCCTTGGCGCGAAACTCACCGAGCTGACCGACAAACAGGCCGCCTATCTCGGAGTGCCGGTGGAAGGACCGTACAAGACCGACCACTACCGCTACTGAGGGCGCTCGAGGAGTTGCGACGATGGGAGTGAAGGTCGCTCTCCAGCATCGCACCGCCTACCGGTTCGACCGTGCCGTCTCGATCGGTCCGCACGTCATCCGATTGCGTCCAGCGCCACACTCGAGGACGCCGATCGAGGCCTACTCATTGACCATCTCGCCTGCCGAGCATTACCTGAACTGGCAGCAGGACCCTTTTGGCAACTACCTCGCTCGGGCCGTCTTTCCGGGCAAGGCTGCCGAATTGGACATCACCGTCGGACTGATCGCCGACATGGAGGTGATCAACCCGCTCGACTTCTTCGTCGAGGATTACGCGGAGCGATACCCATTCCACTATCCCGCCGGTTTGGCCGACGACCTGAAGCCATACCTGCAGCCGGCCGAAGACGCGGTCGGGCCCGTGATCGAGCAGTGGCTGGCACGCCGAGTGAGGCAGGGCGGCCAACCCATGGTCAGCTTCCTGGCTGATCTCAACGCCGCCGTGTACGGCGATGTCGCCTACACGGCGCGGATGGAGGCTGGGGTCCAGACCCCTGATCAGACCTTGTCCCGCCAGATCGGCTCCTGTCGAGATTCGGCGTGGCTGCTGGTCACTGCCCTTCGGCAATGCGGACTGGCCGCCCGCTTCGTCTCGGGCTATCTCGTTCAGCTGGTGCCCGATCAGCAGCCGGCCTACGGCCCGAGCGGAACTGGCGAGGACTTCACCGACTTGCATGCCTGGGCCGAGGTCTACATTCCGGGCGCCGGATGGATCGGCCTTGACCCAACTTCGGCGCTGTTCACCGGCGAGGGCCATATCCCCCTCGCCGCAACCCCCCACCCGGCCTCGGCGGCCGCCATTACGGGAGCCACCGAGCCTTGTGCGGTGACCCTGGACTTCGCCAACACCGTGCGACGGGTGCAGGAGGACCCGCGGGTCACCAAACCGTACACACCGGCGCAGATCGACCACCTGCAGCGGCTCGGCACCGACGTAGACGTCCGGCTGGCAGACGCCGGGGTGGAGTTGACCATGGGCAGCGAGCCGACCTTCGTGGCGCTCGACGACTCCACCGCAGCGGAATGGACCGTAGCCGCCGACGGTCCGCGGAAGCGGGAATTGGCGAACAACCTCGCCGCCGCCCTGCGGAGCGAGTTCGGGAAAGGCGGGCTGATTCAGCGCAGTCAAGGCAAGTGGTACCCGGGCGAGGCCTTGCCGCGCTGGCAGATCGGACTGATCTGGCGCCAGGACGCGGAGCCGCTATGGGACGAACCGGATCTGCTCGCCGATCCGTTCGACGCCGAGCAGGCCGAGGACGATTCGGCGGCGAGGGCCGAGCAGCTGGCGAAGGCGGTGACGGTGGCCTTTGGCCTGCCGCCCGAGCATCTACAAGCCTGCTACGAGGATCCCCTGGCGGCGCTGGCCGACGACGTTCGCCGGCCCACAGGTCCGCGTCCTGAGGTTGACCCGGCCACGGCGGATCTGGCATTTCTCGCCGAACTGGACCGCTCCGCCACGCCGGTCGCCTGGGCGCTGCCGCTGGCTCCCGCCTGGTGGGGGGAAGGTTGGGCCAGCGCCGCCTGGCGCACCCGTCGTGGTCGGCTGGTGTTGGTCCCGGGCGAGTCACCCGCGGGTTCGCGCTTGCCGCTCGGCTCGTTGTCCTGGGAAGATCCGGACTTCGCCGGGGAAGCGAGCTACTTCCATCCCGATCCGCTGACCGATGCGACAGCGCACCCGCGCGCCGTCGTCGTTGACCCCGGTGACCATCCATCGCGCACCGCCGTCGTGGTCGAGGCGCGCGACGGTTTCGTGCGCGTCTTTCTCCCGCCGCTGGAAAAGCTCGAGAAGTTCATGGAACTCGTCCGGTTGATCGGCCGGGTCGCATCGGCCGAGGGCACAAGGCTGATCTTGGAAGGTTACGGGCCACCCCCTGATCCGCGGATCAACCATCTGCTGATCACGCCGGACCCGGGAGTGATCGAAGTCAACGTGCACCCCAGCCGCAGCTGGCGGCAGTTGAGCGAGGTGACGCAGACCCTGTTTCGCATCGCCAGTGAGCAACGGCTCGGCACCGAGACCTTCGGCTTGGACGGCCGGCACAGTGGCACGGGTGGTGGCAACCACCTCACCCTCGGCGCCGCGTCGCCCGACCGCTCACCGCTGCTGCGACGTCCTGACCTGCTGGTCAGCATGCTGACGTACTGGCAACACCACCCGTCGCTGTCCTATCTGTTCTCTGGCCGGTTCGTGGGACCGACCAGCCAGGCCCCACGGGTGGACGAGGGCCGCCCCGAGACACTGTACGAACTAGAGATCGCCTTCGCCGAGATCGAGAAACTTGACGACAACGACCACCGGCCCTGGGCGGTAGACCGCGCCCTGCGCTACCTGCTCACCGACATCACGGGGAACAGTCACCGATCCGAGTTCTGCATCGACAAGCTCTACAACCCCGACGCTTTACGCGGCCGGCTCGGATTACTCGAGCTCCGCGGCTTCGAGATGCCTCCGCACCCCGACATGGCGCTCGTCCAAGCACTGCTGGTGCGTGCACTCGTCGCCCGGTTCGCCGGGGTGCCGTACTCTGCGCCGCTGATCCGCTGGGGCAGTTCGTTGCATGAGAAGTTCCTGCTGCCGCACTTCGTGCTGGCTGATATCTCGACCGTGGTGGATGATCTTCGCGCGCATGGCATCGACTTCGATCGGGCGTGGCTGGCGCCGTTCGCGGAGTTCCGGTTTCCTCGGATCGGCATCACCCATGTTGGGGGAACGGAGGGCGACGGCGTGGACCTGGAGCTACGCTCCGCAATTGAGCCGTGGCGCGTGCTGGGCGATGACTCGTCGTCGGGAGCCGCCGCTCGCTATGTCGACTCCTCCACTGAGCGGCTTCAGGTCAGCGTCCGAAACTTCGAACCAGCTCGACACCTGGTGGTGTGCAACGGGTCGCCGGTGCCGCTGGTTGCGGCCGGCGTACCCGGCCATTACGTCGCTGGAGTGCGATACAAGGCATGGAAGCCGTGGAGTTCATTACACCCCACGCTCGACCTCGACACGCCACTCCGGTTCGACCTGATCGACCGGGCGTCACAGCTGTCGTTGGGTGGCGCGACTTACCACGTAGTCCATCCTGGTGGACGTTCGTACGACACTCCGCCGGTGAACGCCAAGGAGGCCGAGGCCCGCCGCGCGCGCCGGTTCGAGGCCGGAGCCCACGCGGCCGGCGTGGTCGACGTACCGGCCCTCGAGTCACAGCTCGCCTGGCGCGGAGCTGCGGGGGCGGACTACGCCCTCACCCTGGATCTGCGCCGACGGGTACCGCGCCGTTGGGGCCGCACGTGACGGTCAGGGCACCGGGTGAGCGGAGTCATCGATGACCGTTCTCGGGCGGTATCTCGCCTCCGTCAGTCAACCGGACATGTTCTCCACAGGCAGCGGCTACGACGAGTTCGCCGCGCCCGACGGGACCGTACGCCAGGGCTGGTGGACTCTTGCCGAAGGTCTCGACGAGTTCGCCGAGATGGAGCTGCTGCAGGCACAGCGCGAGGTGGAGCGGCTGCTCGAGGACGACAAGGTCACCTATACGCCTAACCCGGCTGCGGCTCTCTCGATCGCCGATGAGACCGGCGGCAGAGTGCCGGTGATCAACGAGCCGCAGCCGTGGAAGCTGGACCCCCTGCCGTTAATCTTGGACGACCGTGAATGGTCGCGTCTGGAGACGGGGCTGGTGCAGCGCGCCGAGCTGCTCGACGCGATCATCGCTGACCTGTACGGGGCCCGCTCACTGCTCGCCAGCGGTGCGCTGCCGCCGAGTGCCATCTTCGACCACGACGAGTACCTACGTCCGGTGATCGGTGTGGCAGGGACCAGCCCACGGTTGTTCACGGTCGCTGTCGATCTTGGCCGGAACTCCGACGGCGCCTGGAAGGTGATCTCGGACCGGACGCAGGCGCCCTCTGGCGCGGGTTACGCAATGCAGAACCGCCGTGTCGTCTCCCGGGTGCTTCCCGAGGTCTACCAGCAAGCTCACTTGCATCGACTGACCCCGTTCTTCCAGGCCATGCGGATCGCGCTGGTGGACGCGGCATCGAGATCCGTCGAGGACCCGCGGGTCGTTGTGCTGAGCCCGGGCACCCACTCCGAGACCGCCTTCGACCAGGCCTTCGTGGCCTCGCTGCTCGGCTTTCCGCTGCTGGAGGGCAGTGACCTGACCGTTCGAGACGGCCGCGTGTGGATGCGCGTCCTCGGCAAACTGGAGCAGGTCGACGTGATCTTGCGCCGGGTTGACTCCGCTTGGTCCGACCCGCTGGAGCTGCGCGCCGGTTCCCGACTCGGCGTGACCGGCCTCCTCGAATGTGTCCGCCAAGGAACGGTCAGTGTGGTCAACAACATCGGCTCGGGGATCTTGGAGAATCCAGCTCTGCTGCCCTGGTTACCGCCGCTGTGCGAGCGGCTGCTAGGCGAACCGCTGCGGCTGCCGTCGGTGGACACCTGGTGGTGCGGCGATCCGGCATCCCTTGATCACGTGCTCACCAATCTCGACTCCCTGGTCATCCGGCCGATCAGTCGTGGCCATGGACGCAGCGTGATCGGTTCGGCGCTGAGAGCTGAACAGCGCGAGCGGCTGACCGGCAAGATCAGAGCGTTCCCGCACCGCTACGTCGGCCAGGAGGTGCTGCAGCTGTCGTCCGCGCCTACCAGCCAAGGAGATCGGCTGGTAGGCCGGCAGGTGCTGCTGCGCTCGTTCGCGGTGCGCAGCGACAACTCATACACCGCGATGCTCGGCGGCTTGGCCCGGGTTACCGACGAGTCCAACCACAGGGGGCCGCTGGTCACCCCTGCCGATGGCGGTGTCGCCAAGGACGTCTGGATCGTCGGTCGGGAGCCGATCACGTCGGTCCGAATCGCGGCGCCGCGGCGCCTCACCGATGCCGCCGGCGATCTCGTACCCACCGTGTCCAGCTCAGCCGCGATGGTGCCGCGGGTACTCAGCGACATGTTCTGGTTCGGTCGTTACGCCGAGCGCGCCGAAGATCTGCTGCGGTTGATCCTGGCCGCCCGCACAGTTGCCATCGAGACCGATCGGGACGCGAGCCGTGCGCTGGCGCTCGAAGTCTTGCTGCAGGCGGTGACCCACGTCAGCGCCACGTATCCCGGTTTCCTGGCAAGCGGCGTGGCCATGATCCCGGAGCTTCGCTCGACGGTGCTTGATCGGCATCGGGCCGGCACGGTTTCTCAGTCCATCGGGTCCCTGTCGCTGGCCGCGCAGGGCGTCCGGGATCAGCTCTCCGAAGACGTGTGGATGGTGCTGGCCGAGGTCGATCGGGCTCTGCAGGGGCTCGAGGACAATCCGGACGAACAGGGGCTGCAACTGACCGACGCCAGCGAACGGGTGCTTTCGGGGCTGCTCGCCTTGAACGGGATCGTCAGCGAGAACATGGTCCGCGATCCCGGCTGGTACATGCTCGACTCGGGACGCGGTCTTGAGCGAGCGCTGCAGGTATCGGCGTTGTTGCGTGTCACCGTCTGCACCCAGCGCTTGCCTGAAGCCGACCGGCTGGTGACCGAAGCCGTGTTGGCCGCGGCGGAGTCGATCGTGACGTTCCGTCGCCGATACCAGCTGCGGGCGCGGATGGAGGGCCTCGTCGAGCTACTCGTGTTCGACCCCATCAACCCACGCTCGCTCGCCTTCCAGCTGACCCGCGTGCGAACGGATCTGCTGGCCATCCCCAGCACCTCACCCACCGCCCGGCAGCTGCGCCTGCTGGACGGAATGATCGAGCGGCTACGGGGCGCTGACCCGGTCGAACTCTGCCACCTCAGCGGCGACGAAAGACCCGCACTGGCCGCGTTCCTGAGCGGGCTGCAAAGTCAGCTTCGCGACCTTTCCGAGACGATCCGAGCCGCATACCAGCAGCTGCCGCCGGCCCCTAGGCCGATGTTCCGAAGCAACGACGTGGGTACCCCCGCCGGGGCGGGAGGACGATGAAGACTTACCGCGTCGCGCACACGACGACCTATACCTACGACTCCGATGTCACCAGCAGCTTCGGTCAGTTCTATCTCCGGCCGCGGGACCTGGCCTGGCAGCACTGCATGGCTCACGAGGTGCAGATCGATCCGGAGCCCGCCGACGTGTTCCGCCATAGCGATGCCTATGGCAACACCAAGGCCTACTTCCACGTGGTACGGCCGCATACCAAGCTCACGGTCAGCGCGATCAGTGTGATCGCGCTATCCTCGCAAGAGCTGGCTCCCGAGCTTCTGGCGGTGCCCTGGGAGCGTGCCCGGCCGGTTGAGCGGACCGATGTGCCGGACGCCTGGGAGGCCGCCGACTTCACCTTCGGCTCACCGTACGTGGAGATCCCGCCGGCCATCGAAGGGTACGCACGCGAGTCATTCACCTCCGGGCGGCCCATCGGTGAGGCCGCGACGGATCTGATGCATCGGGTGTCCGCCGACTTCACCTACAAGTCCGGGTCCACCACGCTGAGCACGAAGGTCAGCCAATTGTTGGAGCAGCGCACGGGAGTCTGCCAGGACTACGCGCATTTCATGATCGCGGGCCTGCGTAGCCTCGGTCTCGGCGGCCGCTATGTCAGCGGTTACCTCGCCACCCGGCCGCCGCCGGGCCGACCCCGACCGATCGGTGCCGACGCCAGCCACGCCTGGGTCGGCTGCTGGGTGCCCGAAGCCGGCTGGCTGTACCTCGACCCGACGAACAACCGGCTCTGCGACGATTCGCATGCCACGGTTGCCTGGGGGCGCGACTACGGTGATGTCGCACCGGTGCGGGGCGTGATCTTCACGGAGGCGAGGAAGTCCAACATGGAGGTCAGCGTCGACATGGCGCCGGCCGCATGATCGGCGGTGGCTGACTCAACCCCGCGCCACGTCGAACGCGGCCAGCGTAGCCCGCGATCGGCCCACCTCCGCCCAGGGACCCCTCACCGAGAGGATGGCCAGCGCGGCGGTCGGGAACTTCTCGTCCATTCGCGCCCATTGTGGGGAACGATGCTCGCGTACGGCGAGAAATTCGACCAGGTCAGGAATGCCAGGTGCGTGGCCGAGGACCACAACCGTGGACGCCGTATCGGGCAGTTCGCGGATGATCGACGTCAGTTCAGGCACCCACGCGTGGTAGATCTCGGGTTGGTAGCGGACCTCTGCGGCTTGCGCACCTCCAGCCACCGCCTGCTGCCACGTTTGTCGGGTCCGGACAGCCGAGGAACACAGCACCAGGTCTGGACGGATGCCACGTCTGGCCAGTTCCTGGCCGATGGCTACGGCGTCGCGCCGGCCCCGCCCGGACAACGGACGATCATGATCGTCCACATCGGACTCCCAGGAGGATTTCGCGTGCCGGACCAGCACCAGGGTGTGCTGCGCCGGTTCGGGATCCTCCATGGCTGAAGCGTAGGAGGGTGGACGGTTGAGGTCCAGCAGCCGCGCAGGCCCGGATGGTCTCCCAGCTACTCGTCGTCGCCAGCGAGGCTTTCCCAGATCTCCTTGCACTCCGGGCAGACGGGAAAGCGTTCGGGATCCCGGCTGGGTACCCACACCTTGCCGCACAGGGCGACGACCGGCGTACCCATCACCATGGCCTCGGTGAGGTTCTCCTTGCGGACATAGTGCGAGAAGCGCTCGTGGTCACCCTCTTCGACGCGAAACTCAGAACGTTGTTCAGTTCGCTCGTCGACTATGGTCTGGGCGCCCGGACTCAGCTGCTCGCTCATTCGGCCAGTCTAGACATCGAGCCGCCTCAGGCTCCCTCACGACCGCGCACCCGGTCCGAGTGGTGGACTGGACGCTGATGACGACCGATCAACCAATGCAGCGAACAGCCGCACCGTCGATATCGCTGCGCAACCTGACCATCGGCCTATGCATGACCGTCGTGGCCATCGCCTTCGAGGCGATCGCAGTGGCCACTGCCATGCCCGCCGCTGCCCGCGAACTCGACGGCGTGGCCTACTACGCCTGGCTGTTCTCCCTCTTCGTGATCGGCATGCTCTTCTCGACCGTCGTGACCGGCCGGCTCAGCGATCGGATCGGACCGGCCAGACCGCTCCTGGTTGGTTTGGTGATCTTCGCGGCGGGGCTGGTGGTAGCGGGGACGGCGCAGCATATGGCCCAGCTGGTCGGTGGCCGGCTGGTTCAAGGCCTTGGCAGCGGGGTTATCAACACCGCGATGTTCGTCTGTGTGGCCCAGGCGTACTCCGCGCGCCAGCGCCCGCGGATGTTCACCTACATTTCCACGGCGTGGGTGCTGCCGTCGTTCGTCGGTCCACCGGTCGCCGCCTGGCTGACCTTGGCGTTCAGCTGGCACTGGGTGTTCATCGCCGTCTTACCGCTGGTCGCCCTGGGCGGGGTGATGGTAGTGCCGACCTTGCTGATCATGATCCGCTCGTACCAACCGGACGAGCGTCGACCAGCCGTCCCTCCCGCGTCGCTGTGGGCGGCGGGGCTGGTCGCGGTGGCGGCCGCCGCGATCCAGCTGGCGGGGCAACGGCTGGATTGGGTCGCGCTGCCGCTTCTGGTCGTTGGCGTCGTTGGGCTGGTCGTAGGACTCCCGCGGCTGATGCCGGCAGGCTTTCTGCGGCTGGGCCGCGGGCTCTCGGCCGTCATCCTGGTACGTGGCCTGCTCCCTGGTGCGCATTTCGGTAGCGAGGCCTTCATCCCGCTCATGTTGGTGGAGCAGCGCAAGATTCCGCTGGTGCTCGCTGGTGCGGTACTGACTGTCGGCTCTGTCGGTTGGACCACCGGATCATGGTTGCAGTCTCGGCCGTGGCTCAAGATCCGCCGAGACCGATTGATCACGTACGGGTGCCTATCGGTGGCGGTCGGTGTATCGATCGTGGCTGTGGTGGGGATCTGGCCCAGCTCGTGGTTCGGTTGGGTGGGGCTCGGCTGGATCTTCTCCGGGCTCGGGATGGGGCTCGCCATCTCCAGCACTTCGCTGGCGGTGATGACGCTATCCGAGGATTCCGTCCAGGGCCGCAACGCGTCCTCGTTGAACCTCTTCGACGCGCTCTGCACGGGCGTCTTCGTCGGACTCAGCGGCACAGTCTTCGCGGCGCTGCGCCCGACGGGCAACCTGTCGCTGACATTCGGCGTGGTTTACGCCGCCATGGTGATCGTGAGTCTGCTGGCGGTCGGCAGCTCGCTACGGATCGGCCGGGTGCACAACGAGTTCGCTCGTTGAGGGGCGGCGTCGCGGTCGAGTTCGACCTCCGGGCGGCTGGACGAGGGTTCGCCCAGTGCGCTTGCTGCCGCGCACGGGCTGGCGTCTGACACGATAGGTGACACGTGGCCTTCGGGGGATGGGGAGTGGGAGTGGTGGAGCAGCCGGAGCGACGGCGATGCGCGGTGATCTTCAACCCTACGAAGGTGTCGGATGACTTTCACTCCACCGTCAATCGCCAGCTCGTCCCGACCGCCTGGGAGGAACCGATCTGGCTGGAGACGACTGAACAGGATCCCGGGCACTCGATGGCGGCGCATGCGGTCGAGGCGAAGGTCGACCTGGTCATCGCCGCTGGAGGAGACGGTACCGTGCGCATCGTCGCGAACGGCTTGGCCAACAGCGGAATCCCGATGGGCGTGGTGCCGGCAGGCACCGGAAACCTCTTGGCGCACTCCCTTGATCTTCCGCTCAAGGAGGCAAAGGCGGTGGAGGTTGCCCTACAGATGCACACCCGGGTGATCGATCTCATCAAACTCACCGTCGATGATCGAGCCAGTGAGCATTTCGCCGTGATGGCCGGCACCGGGATGGACTCCATGATCATGGACGAAACGAACGACGATCTCAAGAAGGTCATCGGCCCGGGCGCCTACTTC
>DATFQP010000210.1:0-19653 GCA_035264145.1 Propionibacteriaceae bacterium | reverse complement strand
GCATCGTGTTCGCGCTCAATGTCATCGCTGCAGGCCCGTCCCTTCACCAGATCGGTGCCGTCGTGGCGATCATCACCGCCGCCTGCTTGTTTCAGGACGAGATCAACAAGTTCTTCTGGTGGCCGTTGCATCTTTCCGGTTGGCTCCTTGCCGTCGGGTTCATTCCGCTTCTTATTGGAGCGGCATTGCTTTCCCGCGAAGAGGTTGAACTATCCGTATTGCCCGCCTGGATACCGCTGACCGTGGCGGGAATCCTGGTTCTGATCTGCACCTTCAAATCCCGCCACCGCATCGACCGATACGCCGGCCTCTAACTCGAGGCCCGTGGTGCGGGACGCCCTTACGGCCGGACCACGGAATCTCTTAGTCGCTTGCCACGTTGCGGGCACGGCGGGCAAGCTGACGCGCTCGACGAAGCGGCTCTGGCGTGCGACGCCGGCTGGTTAGGCTCATCACCAGGTCAACCGCGGTCGGAAGATCGATCCGCCAGCCCGGATGCACCGCCAACGGGCGGACGCCCGTTTGAGTTCGCAACCAGCAGCCAACCAGTGAGTCGCCGATTCGAAGTGGGCTCACCGCGCCCCGGTCGTCGTCTGGCCAGTCGCCGGAGGCGACCAAAGGCCGGTGAGTCACCCCGATCGTGGGGATGTCCAGCTCGGCGCCCAGGTGCAGCGCCAACCCTGCCCTTCGCGGATGATCGCGGGCGGTGGCGTCCAGCAGCAACAAGTCCGGCGCGCGGATCAGGGTCCGGACGGCCTCCTCCATCAGCGGCCCGAGCCGCAATGCCATCAGCCCCGGCACGTACCGGGCCCGCGCGATGCTGAACAGAGACTGTTGTTCGACCAGGCGGCCACGAAGCATGATCACCGCCGCCGACCAAGCTCGGTCGCGATCAGTGCCAGGACCAGAAAGGCCCCGCGGGAAGCACACCCAGCAGCCGCCGATGCGCGTGGTGCTGGGATCACACATCGATGGCTCGGGTGTCGCTGTCGCCAGTCGCTGCTGATAGGCGATCAGGGACTCGGCGTCAGAAGGCCACATGCGAGGCCCGCTCGGCTGAGCCGAGCACGGCATCGGCGAGGGCGGTGATGTCGCTTGGGCCGACGCGGCAGCAACCGCCGACGTACCGGGCTCCGGCGTCGACCCAGGCGGGCGCCAGGCCGGGGTCGAAGCCCCCTTGCCCGGTCCACGCCTGCCGGACCGGATCCCACGACTCCCCCCGGTTGGGGTACGCCACGGCGGGCAGTCCGGTGGTCTCGACAGCCAGCCGCACAGCCGGCTGTACGTCGCCGGGAGCGCAGCAGTTCACCCCGATTGCGACAACGGACCTGGCCGAGGCTGCGAAACGGAACGCCTCCTCAAGCGACTGGCCGGCCCTGGTCTTGAGGCGTTCGGCGGAGTAGCTGAACCAGGCTGGCAGACCGATCTCGTCCAGAAGCTCGACCAGCACAGCGGCCTCGTCCACATCGGGGATCGTTTCCACGGCAACCAGATCAGGACCGGCGGATGCGAGCAGTTCAAGCCGCGGTCGATGGAAGGCGCGAAGGTGAGCGGCAGTGACGCCGTACCGCCCCCGATATTCCGACCCGTCGGCCAGCGCAGCACCGTATGGGCCGACCGACGCCGCCACCCACCGCTCCACCCCATCCTCCGCGAGGTCGTCACAGACCTCGCGAGCGAGCAGCACACTATGACCGATCAGCGCCTCAGCATCGGCGCGGCTGAGCCCGAGCCGGGTGAAGCCCTCAAGGCTGGCCTGGTAACTGGCCGTCGTGGCAACCTGTGCCCCTGCTCCGAAGTAAGTGCGGTGCACCGCGGCGATCTCGCTCGGCGCGTCACGCAGCAACCGCGCTGTCCACAAGTCGCCGCTGAGATCGTGTCCTCGGTCCTCCAGCGCATTGGACAGGCCGCCGTCCAGGACGACGACCGACGAGCGGCTCATAGATCAAGTCTGGCGCGGGCCACTGAACGGGCAGAGCGGCGCGCGGCCTTCGGCAAGCCGCCGTCGCCTTGGCTAGCGAGGAGTGCGCCGACGACCGATAAGGAAGTAAGCGATCGGGCCCAAGCCGAGATAGTTCACGCCGCACACCAGTGCCCATATCCGCTTCGGACCCCTGACCTGATCCGCCGGCCGCTTACGCAGGTCGTACAGCGCCACCACAAGCAACCCCAACTGAATCCCCGCCTGCAGAATGATCCTCAGACGTTGCTTGGTCGTTCGCTCCCGCCAAGGCACGCCACTCGGCAGACTCATCGCCGCCGAAGGCCGCAGCTGTCGCGATTTCATCCGTCCCACCCCACCGCGGAGGGCTCCCGCCCATCGGCCTCGCCGGACGGGCTGGGGTGGCCCGGTCGGAGCCGGTACAGCACCTCGCCGGCATGTGGTTCGACGAAGGTGTCCGGGTCGGCCTCGTACGCGGCGATATCCAGCGACGCCGGATCGAGGTAGTCCAGATTCACCGAATGGACCACGTCCTCGGCAATGCCAGTGGCCAGAGTGACAGTGACCCGGTTCTGTTCCCCGCGTTCGGGATCCCACGTCCCCTGCCCGCGCAGATGGGTCGAGTGGGCGAGGTCGCCCCACGGCTGATCCTTGAAGCGCTCCCACTGGCCGAGGAAGTAGTCCCGGTTGTGGTACCCGATTTCGGTGATCTGCGGGTGCATCACCGACACCTGCGTGATGTGCGGGGCGTAGATGATCACCTCACCGCCGTCGGCGACGATCGGCTCCAGCTTGTAGAAGCCCTTCGCCGCCGTCCAGATGTCTTCGTACTTGGTGGGCATGATGGACAGCACCCGCTTCACCGGTGCCTCCAGGTAGCAGATGTGGGTCTCAGCCGAGATGGCCGCACAGGCGGCCCAGGCGTCCTCCGGGGTACCGAAAGCGGCCGCGTGCAGCGTGTCCGTGCCCGAGGCCACGACCAGGCATAACCCGAGCCGTTCGGAGGGGATCAAGGTCGCGGCCTCGTTGACCAGCGCCCGGACCGGGGTCACCCCGCGGGTGCCGATCATCTGCGCACTGGTGATCAACGCGCCGACCCAATGGGAAAGGTTGATCAACTCAGGGCCCGACACACCAGGAAAGAAGTACTTGTTGCCGCCGGAGAACCCGACCACCTCGTGCGGAAAGACGGGTCCGACGACGATCGCCACGTCCGCCTCAGCGACGTGGTGGTTGATGCGCACCTCGACCGAGGTGTCCGTCATCAGCCCACCGGTCAAGTCGGCCAGCCGATCGGCACCGATGGTGCCGAGGGACGTGAACGTCTCGGGCAGCCAGGACTCGTGGTTGAGGATCGTCCAGCCTGGATAGCGGGATTCGCGGGCGCCCGGCTTGAACCCCAGATGCCGGGCTAAATGATCTTCCTCCATCCCTTGATGGGTGCCCAACGCGATCACCACGGTCACGGAGGCGGCCCGATCGTGCAGCGCCTCGTACGCCGCCCCCATCAGCAGCGGAAGCGGGCAGGTCCGCGTTCCGTCGGGGACCACCAGGCACACCCGCTTGCCGTCAAGATTGGCCGCGGCGAGCTGGTCACGGACGAAAGTGTGTACCTGGTCGGGAGCAAGGTGCTCCCCCACTCCGCCGATCACCGCCGCCCGGTCCGGTTCGCCCGGGCTGGTGCCGTAGCTGGTCGTCGGATCCACCACTGTGACCATGACCTCACCTTCCTCCAATCTCCCGGCCGTCACAAGAACAGGCTGATTATGACTGATCGCCACGTTCGCCAGGCTGAGTCACAAATGGCTATCGAGTCGGGAACTTGCCTTCCTCGGCGATACGTCCGTTCAGCTCCGACAGGTATTCGTCATCGTCGAAGTCCAGAGAGACCTCAGCGCCCTTCCAGCTGGACAGGTAGATGGCGTTGGCGAGTCGTACGCCATTGATGCCTTCGGCGCCGGGTGCGATCAGTGGTTCGCCGGTCAGGATGTTCGCCGCAAAGTTCTCGAGTACTCGGGTGTGCCCTTCGCCAGATGTCGACTCGAACTCCAGGACCTCCGACGTGTAGTACGCATCGGTGTTCTCCTGGCCGCCGAGGAGTCGCCAGACACTCGGCATATCGATGCCTTCACCGAGTTGGCGTTCCGGCACTTTCAGCCGGGTCACGGTGGCCGTCCGACTGTTGTCGACCACGATCTTGCCGTTGTCGCCGAGGACTTCCAGCCGATCGGTTCCCACGAGGTCATGAGTGGCGGTGACAAAGACGCCGGTGGCGCCGCCGCCGTAGTCGACCAGCGCGGTGACCTCGTCCTCGACCGCTATGTTGCGGCGAAAACCGTAGGCCACCTTGGCGTATACCGACTGAGGGACGCCGCAGATCCACTGCCAGAGGTCGAGCTGGTGCGGAGCTTGGTTGACCAGAACGCCACCACCTTCGCCGCCCCAGGTGCCTCTCCATGCGCTTTGGTCGTAGTAGACCTGGGGACGCCACCAGGTCGTGATGATCCAACTGGTGTGCCGAATATCACCGATCTGACCCGAGCTCACGATTTCTTTGATTTCCCGGTAGAGCGGGTTGTTGCGCTGGTTGAACATGATGGCGAATGTGAGCTCCGGCTTGCCGGCCGCGACTGCGTTGAGTTCGTTGACCTGCTTGGTGTAGACACCGGCCGGTTTCTCGATCAGGACATGAATATCGTGCTTCAGCGCGGCGATGCCCAGCTCCGGATGCAGATAGTGCGGGACACAGATGATCACCGCATCGACATCGCCGCTCTGAAGCAAGTGGCCGTACTCGGAGTGAAAGGGAAGCCCGGGAAATTTCGACTTGACCACCTGCTCCTTGGCTAGATCGACATCAAAGGCAGCGCCAAGCGCCATATCAGGAATAAGGCCGTCCGCGATCAGGTCTGCATACGCCAACCCCTGACCGCCAAGACCGACGATGCCAGCCCGCACCTTGTCTGCCAT
The DNA here is from genome assembly GCA_035264145.1 of Propionibacteriaceae bacterium. Lineage (GTDB taxonomy): Bacteria > Actinomycetota > Actinomycetes > Propionibacteriales > Propionibacteriaceae > Microlunatus. Next base: position 14,741 of record DATFQP010000210.1, on the reverse strand, counting down.
GGAGATGATCTTGCCAGCGGCGGTCACCTTATGTGGGAGATGTCGTGATCGCCTCTGCTTGGGTGATCACCGCTTGTCCGAATTCCTCGAGTGGCGGGGGGTCGCAGAGTCAATGACCGGTCCATATTGGTGGGCGGTGGGCGAGGAAGGCGGCGACGCCCTCCCGAAAGTCAGTGCTGCCGTAGACCTCGGTGTACACGTCGTCGTGCTCGACGCGGGCCATGCGCTCGTCGAGGCGGCGGCCAAACTTCTTGGCGGCAGCCACCGACAACGGAGCGCAGCGCGACACCTGGGCCAGTAGGTCTTCCACCAGATCGTCGAACTTGTCCGCCGGAACTACGGTCCGGACGAGGCCGGCGGCATGCGCCTCCGCCGCGTCGATCAGCCGGCCGGTAAGCAGCATCTCGGTGGCCAGCGCCCGGCCGAGCGCGGACTGCAGCCGGGCGGTTGTGCCCGGGGAAACGCAGTTGCCGAGGGTGCGGGCCACCGGCGCCCCGAACCGTGCCTGAGGGGTGGCGTAGACCAGGTCGCAGCAGGCAAGGATGGCCAGCCCGCCGCCCACTGCCGGTCCGTCGACCAACCCGATGACCGGCACGTCTAGCGCCCGCACAGCATCCAGCACGCGGGTGATCATGCCTTCGTACGCAACTCCGTCGGCCCCGGTGCGGACCGCAAGCAGGTCACGGATGTCGGTGCCCGCGGCGAACGCGTCGCCCTTGCCTTGGACGACGACCAGGCGCACCGAGGCGTCGGCGGCAAGGTCGCGGCAGCCATCGTGCAGTTCCTCGTACATCGCCGCGGTGAGTGCGTTGCGGACCCCGGGGTTGTCTAGGACGAGGCGCGTCACCGGACCGTCCCGGAGCAGCCAGGTCCGCCCGGGGGACTCCGGAGCAGACGAGGGGGTGGTCACTGGACCGTGTCGTCCAAGGGCAGACCCGCCTTTTCGTATAGGGCTCGTCGACCGCGCCTGTCGTTGTCGTTCTCCTGCCGGGCGTACTTGGCCACTTCCTCGGCTAGCTCGAGCGGCACGGCGATCACGCCGTCACCGTCGCCGACGACGATGTCGCCCGGCTTGATCTGCACGCCACCTATGGTGACCGGCACCCCGTAGGTGTCGTACTCGACCCGACCTTGGGTCATTGCCTGGTTGCGATAGGCGGCGAAGATCGGGACTCCCTGGCTCACGCACTCGTCATGGTCGCGGGCGCCGCCCGAGGTGACGATGGCTGCCGCGCCCTTGATGTGCATGTCGAGGGAGTTGTACGAGCCGATCTCGCCGCAGCGCGCGTCCGGCGACTCCAGTACCACGATGTCACCCGGAGTCAGCTCGGCATCCCACGGCTGGATCTGGACCTCCTTGTACCAGTAGTCCCGTGCCCAGGTGGTGTACTCCTCTCCGGTGATCATCGGCACCTGCTTCTGTGTCACCCGGGATCGCACGGTGAAGGCGGGTCCGCAGAACTTCATCCCCTCGGCGATCGGCATGATGCGGCGGTCCACGCTGCCCTTGTTCGGCATGCCGACCCAGTCCAGTCCGTCGCGCAGGTCCGCGACCCGCAGGCCCTTGAACAGCTTCACGATCTCAGTGTTCACAGCTTTCTCCGTTTCTTCTCGGGCGCACTCGTGGGGTGAAGGCGCCTACCGGTCGTCCGTCCGCGGGTCGGGTAGCGGTGGGACACTCACGAGGAGCTCCTGTCGCTGTTGACGGTCTCAAGCGGGGTGGCGGCGGCCGCGCGGTCGCCGGCGTAGGCGGCGCGCAGCAGGGCCAGGGCCGCGATCTCATCCAGCGGGCGAGGGTTGTTCTCGACCAATCGGCGAGCGCTCATCGCCTCGGCGGCGGCCCAGGACAGTCGCTCCGCCGGCACCCCGAGGGCGGCCAGATCGGCGGGAATGCCGACGGCGGTCAGGAGGTCTGCGACAGCGGTCACCGCGGCACGGGCCCGTCCGCCCTGAGTGTCCCCCTCACGGTGCTCGTCAGCGGTCGCGTCCACGCCTAGGGCGGTGGCCAGCTCGGCGAGCTCCGCCGTCCGCACTGGGCTGTTGAAGGCCATGACGTACGGCAGTAGCGTGCCTACGCCCGCGCCGTGCGGGGTGTGCGTCAGCGCCCCGATCGGGTACTGCAGGGCGTGCGCTGCCGCGGTACCGGCGGTACCGAAGGCGTAGCCGCCGGCGAGCGCGGCGAGCATCATCCCGGAACGGGCCGCCAGGTCATCGGCGGCCTGGCACACCCGCCACAGGTGCGTGGCGACCTGGCGCACGGCCAGCAGTGCGAAGGCATCCGTCAGTACGCCCTTGCCGACGAACACCCGTTCGGTGGCCAGCGTCGGAGTTACGGGCCGAAGGATGGCGGTGTAGGCCTCGATGGCGTGGCTCAACGCGTCCGCGCCGGCGGTGGCCGACACCGACGGTGGGCAGGACACGGTCAGCTCGGGGTCGCACACGGCCGCAACCGGGATCAGGTGGGGACTGGAGACGCCGACCTTGCTGGTGCGGTCGGGATCAGTGAGGACGGCTACCGGCGTTACTTCCGATCCGGTGCCCGCAGTGGTGGGAATCGCGACCACCGGAGCGGTGGGGCCGGGCACCTGGTTCTCGCCGTAGTAGTCCACGACCGAGCCACCGTGGGCAAGCAGTAGCGCGACCACCTTGGCAAGGTCCAGGCAACTGCCGCCGCCGAAGCCGAGGATCACTTCTGCGCCGCCGTGGCGCGCGAGGTCCAGGGCCTGCGGCACCTGCTCCCTCGGTAGTTCGGGCGCCGCCTCGTCGAACACCCGGGTGGCGACGCCGGCGGATCGTAGGCCGTCGACGAGCTCGCCGAGGTACGGGGTCTCGGCCAGTCGCGGGTCGGTGATCACCAGGGCGCTGCCGCCGTTGGCGCGCACCAGCTCGGGCGCCGCATGGCGTTGACCGACACCGAACACGACGGTGTGCGGGCCACGCAGCACACCTGCGGGCAGCGTCCCCCCGTTTTGCGGGGGGTGCCAGGGCGTTGTCACCGGGACCCGTCCAGGCCATACCAGCGCTCGGCGGTGCGGCCGCGGATCTGGGTAACGTCGGCCGCGTCCGCGCCGGCCTCGACCAGCGACGCAGTGAGGTCTGCCCAGGCCTGCCGGTACGTCGCCCGCAGCAGTACTACCGGCCAGTTGCTAGCCAGCATCAGCCGGCCCGCACCGAAGTGCTCGAGCACATGGGCGACGTAGGGGCGCAGTGCCTCGGGCCGCCAGGTTGACCACGCCGTCAAGGCGTCGACCCCAACCGAAACCTTCAGCGCCACTCCGGGGCAGCGGGCCAGCTCGGCGACCTGGTTGGCCCAGGGCTGCCACCCCCCGGAGTCCACCGGCGGCCGGGCCAGATGGTCGACGACGAGGCGCAGGCCCGGCACCGCCCGGGCGAGTCCTGTGACCGCCGCTACCTGCTCGGCGGTGATCGGCACGACGTCCCAGACCAGGCCCTGCTTGGCCAGATCGCCGAACAGCTCCAGCACCACCGGGTCGGCCAACCAGGCTAGTGGGTCGCGACCAATCAGTGTCCGCACACCACACCAAGAGCTGGTGACGGCCCGCTCCCACTCGGCGCGGGCGACGTGCGGTTCAGTCAGCGGCAGCCAGCCGACCACTCCGGCGACGGTGTCGGCAGCGCGGGCATAGCCGGTCAGCCGATCATTCTCCGCTGGCTCGTCGACCGACTGCATCAACACGGTGGCGTCGACGCCAGAGGCGTCGAGTTCCGGGGCCAGGTCGGCGGGGGAATAGTCCCGCTCGATCGCTTTGTGAGCGGCGGTCCGCCATGCTGACTGGTCCGCCTCACCGAAGCGCCAATAGTGCTGGTGCGCGTCGATGACCCGCGTCGTCGGCGTGTCGTCGGCCGTACCGGGCTCCTCGCTCTCGGTGCTCAACGTCCCTGCCACTGAGGTCTGCGGTGCTCCAGGAAGGCGGTCACGCCCTCGCGGAAGTCGGCGCTGCCGTAGCAGCGGTCCAGCAGATCCGCGTCGTCCACGGCAGCTGCCGGGGCGGCCAGCCGCCGGTCGATCTCCTTCAGCGCTGCCAGGGTCAGCGGTGCTCCGGCGCAGATGTCCTCGACCAGGTCGGTAACCCGGTCGTCGAGCTCCTCGGCCGGCCAGACGGCGTATACCAGGCCTGCCGTGGCCGCGGCGTCCGCATCGAGCAGCCTTGCGGTCAGCAAGACCGCCATGGTCCGTGCGGCGCCGAGGCGCTGTTGCAACCGAGCAAGGACCGCGGCCGGGATGCAGTTGCCCAGGGTGCGGGCGATCGGCACGCCGAAGCGAGCACGGGGGGTGGCGACCACGATGTCACAGACGGCGGCGATGGCCAGTCCGGCTCCGACGGCCGGTCCGTCGACCACCCCGAGCAGAGGCACCCGCAGCCGGAGGAGGCGGTCCAGGACCTGGCCGACCCGGCGCTCGTAGGCCGTCCCGTCGGTGCCGTCGACGAAGTCCACGAACTGGCGCACGTCGGTGCCGGCGGCGAACGCCTCGCCGGCACCGCTGATCACGACCAGCCGTACGCTCCCGTCGCCGGCCACGGTGTCGCACAAGGCCGACAGCTGGTCATACATGGCCCACGTGAGCGCGTTGCGCCGGCGCGGGTTGGCCAGTTCGGCGTACAGCACCGGTCCTTCCCGCCGGACCTCCACCCGCCCCGTGGTCAGCTCTTCCGCCGCGGTCATGGCTCGGCACCGACGCGATTGAAGACCTCGTCGGTATGCTCGCCGAGCAGCGGCGGCGGGCGGCGGATGCTTGGCGGGGTCTCGGTCAGCCGCAGCGGTGATGCCAGCACCGGAATCCGACCCTCCACCGGGTGGTCCAGCTCGGCGACCATGCCGCGCGCCTTGACGTGCGGGTCCTCACCCAGGACCTGCCCGTAGTCCTGGATCGGACCGGCCGGCACGCCAGCGCCGAGCAGGAGGTCGACCCACGCCGCGGTGTCCCGTTCGATCAGCCGCTCCTCCAACGCCGCCGCAAGCTCGGCGCGATGGGCCATCCGGTCCGGGTTGGTGCGGAACCGCTCGTCGGTCAGCAGCTCTTCGACGTCCAGGACCGCGCACAGCCGGCGCCACAGCCGGTCGTTGTTGGCCCCGACGGTGATGTAGCCGTCACGGGTGGCCAGCGCCTGGTACGGCGCTGACATTCGGTTGGCCGAGCCCAGCTTCTGCGGCACCCGGCCCTCGTCCCAGAACTCAGTCGACTCCCACACCGCCAGCGCCAGCGCTGACTCGAACAGCGAGGTCTCCACCCGCTGTCCCCGCCCGGTGTCTCGGGCCGAGGTCCACGCGGCAAGGATTCCGATGGCGCAGAACAGCCCGGCGCCCAGGTCAGCCAGCGGGATGCCGCTCTTGACCGGCCGTCCGTCGGGCTCCCCGGTGATGCTCATCACCCCGCTCATCGCCTGGGCGATGAGGTCGTAGCCTGGCCGGTCCGCGTACGGGCCGGTCAGGCCGAAACCTGAGACGGTGGCGTACACCAGCCGAGGGTTGATCGCAGACAGCGTCTCGAAGTCGACGCCCAGCTTGGTCGCCACTCCGGGCCGCCAGTTCTCCACCACGACATCGGCGGAGACGCAGAGCTGGTAGAAGTTCGCCCTGTCCTCCTCGGATTTGAGGTCCAGCACGACGCTGCGCTTGTTGCGGTTCAACGACATGAAGGCGCGGCTGTCCTCGCCCTTCCCTGAGCGTCCCCAGGAACGGCGGCTCTGGTCGCCGCCGTCCGGGTTTTCGATCTTGATCACGTCGGCCCCGAGGTCGGCCAGGACCATCGTGCAGAAGGGACCTGCCATGACTTGCGTGAGGTCGAGCACCGTCATGTGGGCCAGTGCGCCGGGCGGCTGCTCGCCGTGCTGTGTTCCCATGATCTCTCCCTCTGCCTCCTTGGGGAGCGCCGGACTGGGTGGGGCGCCGACCGTCTCTGTCGGCGCCCCAGCTCGGTCACCAGAGGCTCAGCGAGCCGCTTCCAGCGCGGAGTTCAGGTTGTCGATGAAGGTGCGCGCAGTCTCCTGGATGTCCGCGCCGTTGAGGCTGATGTCTTGGTAGGAACGGGTGAATGCCGTCTCGAAGTTGGCCTGGTATCCGGCCGGGTAGAGGACGGTCGGCGGCTTGTTCGCGACAATCTCCTGGTAGAGCTGCAGGGCGTGCTTTGTGGCCTTGTCGAGCGCGGGGTCGGCCAGCTGGGCCTCTAGTTCCTTGGTGTTGGTCACCGCCCCGTTGTTCGAGGCGAACAGCGTGTTGGCCTCGTGGTCGTTGATCCAGAAGTTGATGTAGGCCGCCGCCGTGGGGATGTTGGTGCAGTTCTTCGGGATCGACCAGCCTGACGTGAATAGCACCGTACCGGAGGCGCCGTTGGCGCCCCCAGGTAGCTGGATCGTGGTCAGCTCCTGTCCGGGCTTTGCTCCCTCCAGCGCACCCTGAGCCTGGCCGAGCTGGTTACCTGGCTTGTTGTCGAGCAGCACCTTGCCGGTGGCGAGATTGCTCTGCTCTGTCTGTGGCGCCTCGGCGGCCTTGTTCTGAGCCGTCGTGGTGAGGTCGGCCTTACGCAGGTCCTCCCACATGGTCCAGAACATCGCCAGATCCTCGGCGGAGAAGGCCGCCTTTCCGTCGTCGGTGAACATGTCCTTGCCATTGGCTCTGGTCCACTCGATGAAGTAGTTCGGCAAGCCGCCGCCGAGGTTGACCGGCACGATGCCATTCGGCAGCTTGGGCCCGGCGTTCTTGATGTATGCCACGAAGTCGTCCCAGGTGTAGCCCTTGGCTGGCTGCCCGACATCGGCCTCCTCGGCCAGCGTGGTGTTGATCATGACCGCGTCGTAGGCCGCCCCATAGGGGATTTCGTAAAGCTTGCCGTCCGTGCCACGACCGGTGTCCAGCACTTCCGCTGGGATGTTGGCGACGTCGATGGCGCCGGAGTCGATCATCGGCTGAAGGTCGAGAAGCAAGTCCTTGCTCGCGTAGTCGTTGAGCTGACGACCCTGCAGCTGCATCACGCAGGCCAGGTTGCCGCTGCTGGCCTCGACGTTCAGCTTCTGGAAGTAGGCGGCAAAGTCGGTGTAGTTGGGGGTGACCTTGACGCCGGGGTTGGCCTTGACGAATAGGTCCGACACTCCATTCGTCTTCTCGACCCGCACCCCGGAGCCCCAGAACGAGAGTCGGATTTCGCCAGTGACGTCGCCCTTACCGGCGTTGGCGCCTTCCGCGCCTGTGGGGGCATCCCCGCCAACGGAGGTTCCGCCCGAACAGGAGGTCAGGACCAGGCCGAGGAGGGCTGCGCCCACGGCCAGGCCGGCGCGGGGGCGTCGGAAGAGTCGATGCAGTGCGGTCATTGTTGTTCCCTTCTCGGTGTGGCGGCCCGACTGGGCAACCTCCGGCGGTGTGGTGGGACGGGATTGCTGAGTCACCCGGTCGCCCTGACGGGGACACGCGGCAAGCGTGAGCAGGCAACCGGTCTACGTAGACAACGCGCGGCCCACGGCCAGGTGAGTGCGGCCAATGACGCCCGGAGTTGTTCACTTGAGGCCACTGGTGGCCACCCCCTCGATCAGCAGCTTCTGGGAAACCAGAAAGAAACCGACGATGGGGGCGACGGCCACGGTCGCCATGGCGAACAGCGGCCCAAAGCTCGAGGTCCCCGTGGCGTCCAGGAAGCCGTTTAAGCCGAGGGCCACTGTCCAGCGCTCTGGGTTGTTCAGGTACAGCAGCGGGCCGAGGAAGTCGTCCCAGGTGCGGACGAAGGTGAACATGGCGGTGGTGCCGATGGCCGGCAGCGACAGCGGCACGATCACGCGAAGGAAGATGCCGAGATAGCCACAGCCGTCCAGCAAGGCCGCTTCGTCCAGCTCCCGCGGCAGCGTGCGGATGAACTGCACCATGAGGAATACGAAGAAGGCATCCGTGGCCAGGTACTTCGGCACCGTGAGCGGGAGGATCGTGTTGATCCAGGCCAGTTCGTTGAACAGGACGTATTGCGGGACGATCGTCACCTGGTACGGCAGCAGTAGCGTCGCCAGCACCAGCGCGAACAGCACTCGCTTCAACGGAAACTCCAGGCGGGCGAAAGCGTAGGCGGCCAGCGAGCAGGAGATGACGTTCCCGACGATGCACAGCACCGCGATCACAAACGAGTTGACGAAGTAGCGGGAAAAGTTGAGACTGCCGTAGCTCCAGCCCTCCCGGTAGTTGTTGAGAGTGAACGGATCGGGCCAAAGACCAAGGGTGCCGAAGGTCTGGTTGCCTGGTCGGAACGAGGCGCCCAACATCCACAGCAACGGGTACAAAACCACGAACAAGATCGCGAGCAGCAGCGCATGCCGGGCCACGGCGCGGACCACGACGTTGCGGGAGGCGCGGCGACGGAACACGGGTCGCAGCAGCGAAGGTGTCGGAGCAACGCTGGACGTGGTCATCGTTCGTCTCCGTAGTAGACCCACAAGCGGGAAGTGGCGAACATGGCCGCAGTGAAGATGCCGAGCACCACCAGCAGCGACCAGGCCATGGCGGAGGCGTAGCCCATGTCGAGGTTGGCGAATCCACGCTGGTAGAGGTACAAGGTGTAGAACAGCGTCGAGTCGGCCGGGCCACCCGAGCCGTTGCTCACCACGTAAGCGGGGGTGAACGCCTGGAAGGCGTTAACGGTGGTGAGCAGGATGTTGAAGAAGATGAGTGGCGTGAGCATCGGCAGGGTCACACTGAGGAAGCGGCGGACCGGGCCGGCTCCGTCGACCGCAGCTGCTTCGTAGAGGTCACGAGGCACCTGGCGGATGCCGGCGAGAAAGATGATCATCGGCGCGCCGAAGGTCCACACGCTCAGCAGGACCAGGGTGTAAAGGGCCGTGTCCGGATCGCCGATCCAGGTCCGGCCCTCAATGCCGAAGACCCGCAGCAGGGCGTTCAGCACGCCGTCGCCGGCGAACAGCTGACGCCACAACAGCGACACCGCGACACTGGCCCCGATCAGCGACGGCAGGTAGAACGCCGCCCGGTAGAAGGGCAGGAAGCGCATGCCGTGGGCCAGAACGAGCGCCACCGCGAGCGAGACCACGAGAATGGCCGGGACCGCGATGAGGACATAGGTCAGCGTCACCCCGATCGAGTTGTGCAGCCGGGGATCGCTGATCATCTCCCGGTAGTTGCCCAGCCCGTTCCACCGGGGCGGGGTGAGCAGGTTGTAGCGGGTGAACGACAGGTAGAGCGAATAGAGCATCGGGCCCAGCGTCAGCCCGATCAGTCCGACCAGCCACGGCGTGAGGAATCCGTAGGCCGCCAGAATCTCGCGGGTCCGCCGAGCGGAGCGGCGCGGTCGAGCGCCTGGAGCCAGACTGAGCTCAGATGGCCTGGCGACGTCGGCCACCCGGTCACCGATCGACTCCCCGCGGCCTCTGCGGGGCCCTGCCTCACTTGACTCCCGCGACACACCGCTCATCGCCGACCGTCCCTGGCTGCGGCAGCGTGAGCCTCCACGCGGTCGGCCAGCGTCTGCGCGAGCAATCCGGCCACCGGGACCCGCAGGTCGGCCGCCCGAGCCGCGGCGACGACCTCGAAGAGGTCCTTGCTCCACGGTCGTTCGCTCGGCGGGGTGCCGGCGGCATCGTAGGCCGCGGACGTGCGGTCGAAGAAGCCCCAGTTGCGGGAGACCCAGGAGTCACCGGTGCTGGAGGCGACAACTTCAAACACCTTCTCCGCCGCGACCCCGTGGGCCGCCGCGAGGTCAAGAGCCTCATGGGCTCCGGCCAGGGCTGACAGCATCATCAGCTGGTTGGCCAGCTTGGTGGCCGCCCCAGCCCCCGCCGCGCCGACGACCAGCACCTGGCTGCCCTCGCTGTCCAGCAGCGGCCGGACGCGTTCGACGACCTTCGGGTCGCCGCCGATCATGATCGTCAGGTCACCCTTCTCCGCCCGATCGGCGCCGCCGCTGACCGGGGCGTCGAGCAGCCCGACTCCCCGGTCAGCGCACACCTGCCACAGCCGAGCTGCGGTCTCAGGCAGCACCGTGCTGTGCACGATCACGGTGCGGCCCTCTTCAGATTGCTCCAACCAGCCGTCGGGCCCCTCGAGCACCGACTCGACGGCGGCGTCATCGGGGACGGCCAGCACGAGGATCTCGCAGTCGGCGAGGTCGGCCGGAGACTTGGCGACGCTCGCGCCGGCGTCGGACAGCTCGTGAGCCCTGTCCGGCACGCGGTCGAGCACTGCGACGTCCCAGCCCGCGTTGAGCAGGGCCTGCACCATTGGCTTGCCGATGTTGCCCAGGCCGACGAAGCCCACCGCGGTGGTTCCTGGCGACGCTGCCATCTCTCCTCCAAAGGTCGCGACCCGCTGCCGCATCGTCAGGGGCCCGGACCTCAGACGCCCTCGTAGTAGGTCAACACAGCCTCGACGTCGACTGTGCTATCCAGCGGCTTGCCCTGCGCGGCGTAGTGCTCCCGCCGGGCCTTCATGTCGCTGAGCAGGATGGCCCGGGCGTGCGTCGCCACGTCCAGCGCGACCTCGGCTGGCACCACCACTACTCCGTCGTCGTCGCAGCCGACCATGTCGCCGGGACGCACCTGCACTCCACCGCAGGCGATGGTGCCCTGTACCTCGATGACCTCGATGCGCCCGGGGATGATCGTGCGTCCGCGGTACCGGCATACCACGGGGGTCTTCTGCAACGCCACCTCACCGGTGTCACGGCAGTAGCCGTCGGTGATGACCCCGACCGCCCCTCGGCCGACTGCGCCCATCGAGTTCTCCGAGCCCCAGAAGCCGACCTCGGGACCACCGCCGGACTCCATCACGATCACGTGGCCCGGCGCCAAATCGTCCGGGAGCCGCATCGCCGGGTACCGCTCGAACCAGATCCGGTGCGCGTCGACGATGTCCTGGGTCGAGTCCAAGGTCCACATCGGTTTATTGGACGGAACGGCCCGTATGGTGGCGGCCGGGCCCCAGAACTTCATGCCGGCCCAGAGGGGACGGATCTCGCGGGCCATCAAGGTGAGGTTGAAGTAGCCGATGCCGTCCAAGGCGTCGGCCACATCGCACACTCGGAGGTACTTGTACAGGCTGTTCAGATCGTTCGGGTTTGCCTGCTTGGTGGCTGAAGCGGCGGTCTCGGTCACCGACATGGCGCTCCTCTCGCGGTGATAGCGCCGCGTCGAGGGCCGTGAAACGGTGACAGTCACTCGAGGCCGTGGAAAGGGACAGCCGACGAGTGGTCGCGATTCACTCTTGTTTACGCGGCCCTGTGCCGCGGATGAAGCTATTTACCCCACGAGGTACGCCTCAAACACCGAGTCGTCACGACACTGACCGATCAAGCACGATGTCGAGATCATGCGCGATGGCGCCATGCGGGGAGAGGAACACCGCACACTAGTTTTCGTCTAGCCGAGAATTCGTATCTCTCTGGCAGGGTGGGAGCATGACGAACCAGCAGTTGAGGCTCGGAGCCAGCGTGCCGGCAGTTGCCGCAACTGCCTGGGTAGCGCCAAGTGCGACACTGATCGCGGACGTGCAGGTTCACGAGGAAGCCAGCGTTTGGTATGGCGCCATCCTGCGCGCCGACGGCGACCGGATCCAGATTGGTGCCGGCAGCAACATCCAGGACGGAACGGTCATCCACGCCGACCCCGATCTCCCGGTCATCCTCGGCGCCGGGGTCTCGGTTGGCCACCGGGCCGTCCTGCACGGTTGCACCATCGAGGACGACGTGCTGATCGGTATGGGTGCCATCGTCCTGAACGGCGCACGGATCGGTCGGGGTTCACTCGTCGCCGCCGGCGCCGTCGTGCTCGAGGGCACGCAAATCCCCCCGAGCTCGCTCGTCGCCGGCGTCCCCGGAAAGGTCCGGCGCGGGACCACCGACCCGGAACAGCAGCGGATCATCCGCAACGCCGCCACCTATCGTGAGCTCAGGGCCAGACACGCCGCCGCAGAGCAGTGACGGAGCCTGCCTCACCCGGTGGGCGATCGGCGGCGGTAGCGAACGGACCCGTTGAGGTGGGAACCGCCGTGGGCGTGCGGCGCCTCAGACTATGCGGGATCTGAGAGGGTCACCGGCCAGTGCGCGGCCGGCCTCCTCCGTCGCGAGGCGCTGCAGCGCCACTACGGAATCGTCAGAGAAGAAGGCCGCGTGCGGCGTCAGCAGGACGTTCTGCAGGCTCCTCAGTGGTGACTCTGGGTCCAAGGGCTCCGGGTCGAACACGTCCAGCGCCGCGGCCGCCAGCTGCCCGCTGGACAGGGCGTCAGCGAGCGCCGCCTCGTCGACCAAGCCACCGCGCGACGTGTTGACCAGTACCGTCCCTACACGCAGAGCGTCGAGAAACCGTCGGTCCACCAGGTGTCGCGTCTCCTGGGTAACGGGGACATGGAGGGAAATGGCCGACGCTTGCGCCAGAACCTCTTCAAGGGCGATCAGTTTCACACCAGCCTGGTCGGCAAGGCCGCCGTCCGCGTACGGGTCGTAGGCCACCACGCGGAAGCCGAAGGGACGCAGACGCCCCGCGAGGCTCAAGGCGATCCGGCCCGCACCGATCAGGCCGATCGTTGTGGAGGCGAATCCGGGCAACGACCCGAGGCCTGCTGGTTGGCACCAGCCATCCGCGCGGATCGCGCGGTCGTAGAGGGGCAGCTTGCGCAGCAGCGCCAGTAGACATGCGGCGGCGTGGTCGGCCACCGTCTCCGTCCCGTAATCCGGCACGTTCGCGACGGCTACCCCATGCCGGCGGGCGGCGGCGGCGTCGACGTTGTCGTATCCGATGCCATAGCGGATCACGGTGGCGCCCGAGGCCAGACCGGCCAGCACCGACTCAGTGATGGGCGCGAAGTTGACGAGCACGATGTCCGCCCCGGCCGTGACCGCAATCGTGTCGGCCTCGCTGGTTACCTGGTGGCTGAAGAACTCGACGCCGCGTGCCCGGGCAAGCTCCTCCTCGATGGCGGTCCCGCCGAATGCCTGGTCGGTGACGACCATCCGCTTGGTCACGACGTCTGCGCCGCCTCGCGAGCGGAGTTGAGCAGTCCACGTGAGGCCAGGTTCCGCATCAGGTCCCGAATCCCGAATTCCCAGGCCGGCGCCTCCTCGGAGGCCGTAACCGTATTGACCAGCGCGCCGAGCTGGGGTGTGGAGATCTGGACGATATCGCCGCGCTTGTGGGTGAACCCCTGGTTCGGTGCGTCCCGATCGTCGGTGGGGGCGAACATGGTGCCCGTGAACAGAGCGAAGCCGTCCGGATACTGGTGGTGGCGGCCGTACGCGTGGTTCACCAGATCGACGGGGTCGCGGGTAATTTCCCTCATTGAGCTGACCGCCTCGAGGACGTAGCCCTCCGGTCCTTCGACGCGCATGGTGACGTCCAGATTGCGCACCTGGTCGATGCCGAACGACTGGTCAAAGAGGCGGATGAACGGTCCGATCGCACAGGAGGCATTGTTGTCCTTCGCCTCAGTAAGGAGCAGGGCGCTACGACCCTCGAAGTCCCGTAGGTTGACGTCGTTGCCCAAGGTTGCCCCCACCGCGATGCCCTCGCTGCTGACGCCAAGGACGACCTCGGGCTCCGGGTTGTTCCAGACCGAGCGGGACAGCACACCGATGTCTGCCCCCGTCCCGACCGGCGAGAGCACGGGCGCCTTGGTGAAGATTTCGGGGTCGGGTCCGATCCCTACCTCCAGGTACTGCGACCATAGACCCTCAGCGGTGAGGACCTCCTTCACCCGCGCCGCCTCGGCCGAGCCCGGCTCGACGCTCGCGATCGCCCCGCCGATCACCTCCGCCAGATGGCGCCGGATCTCGCCGGCACGGGCAGGGTTGCCCTTGGCGTTTTCCTCGATCACCCGCTCGAGCATGCTGCGCGCGAACGTCACACCTGCCGCCTTGATGACTTGCAGGTCGAAGGGGGCTAGCAGGCGCGGCCGGGAACGGTCCTTGCCCAGTGTGCTCTCCGCTAGGTCCGAGAGCGCCCAGCTGCGCTCGACTGGCGCCGAGCGGGCGATCTCGAGCGCGTCGTCGGCGTCGAGCAGGTCTGACACCGTCGGGACGGTGGCGGTCAGATCGGCCACTTCGCTGCCGCGGACCGCCACGACGCACGGTCCCGTCGTGGGGTCATGAACGCGACCGACGAGGGTCGCTCCTGCGGCGTCGACCGGCATCATGCTGTCGCGGTAGTCCAAAGGTGTCGCCATCAGGTATCCCTCCATCTTCCTTCGCGCAGCTTCGCCGTCTGGTCAGCGACCAGTAGCGGAGGGCGCGGATATCCCCGTCGGTGATCGGTTGGTAGACACGGCCGCTTCCTCGATCAGAACACTGTGATCGCCTCTGCTTGGGTGAGCACCGCTCGTACGAAGTCCTCGTCGGAACCTCGGTTCAAATCCAACGTGTCCAGTACTGCCGGCACGGCAGTTTGCAGATCACCCGAATTGGCCGCCTGCTGGGCGGCTGCAGCTCCTGAGTCTTTGACCGGGGCACCGAGACCTCGTAGGTGCAGTACCCACGCCGCGACCGTGGTGGCACAACCGACAGGGATCCGGCCGGCAGCTCGCTCCGCCCTGATGGTGGGCAAAGTGCGCACCACCAGCTTCGTTGAGCCGTCGGCAGCGATCCGTGCAAGCTGGTCTCCCATCCGCGGGTTGGAGAAGCGGGTGAGGAGGGCCGCTCGATAGCCATCGATCTCGGCGGGAGGTAATGGCAGGTTGCGGCTCGCTTCATCCCAGGCGAGATTCACCCATTCCCGACAGGCCGGATCGGCGATGGCCTGGTCGAT
>DATFQP010000209.1:0-4839 GCA_035264145.1 Propionibacteriaceae bacterium | reverse complement strand
AGTTGCCGGGCGCGTGCCGGTGGAAGGGTCGAAGTCGCTCGGGCGTAGTGCATGCGCGCCCGCCACAACGCCTCGTCGGCGTAGATGTTGCCGATACCGGAGATCAGCCGCTGATCCAGCAGAGCCCGCTTGACGCCCGTTCTCTTCCGTCGCAGCCGGTTGGCAACCTCGGCCACGTCAAAGTCCGGGTCGAACGGGTCACGACCGATATGCGCGATCTCGGCCGGCAGGTTCGCCCCCCCGACCGAGAGGGACAGTCCTCCGAACATCCGCTGGTCGATGAAGCGCAGCTCCGGCTCACCATCGACGAAGCGGAAGCGAATGCGCGTATTCGGTGCATCCGGCGCATTCCAACGCTCCAACCGGAACTGGCCACTCATGCCCAGATGAGCCAGCAGCGCATCACCGTCGGCGAAGGGCAACCATAGGTACTTCCCCCGGCGTCGCGGCTCGGTGAAGGTTCGTCCGGTGAGTGTCGCCTCGAAATCGTCTCGTCCGGGCAGGTGCCGACGGATCGGGCGCACGTGCAGGACCTCAACATGAGCGATCGAGCGTCCGGTGACGGCGGAAGCTAGACCGCGTCGCACAGTCTCAACCTCGGGAAGTTCCGGCATTCGCCTCAGCGGGCAGTAGGAGTGGGGCTCGCGATCCCCTTCAATGCCGCGAACGCGATAGAGGCGGCGTTCTGCTCGGCCTCCTTCTTGTTTCGGCCGGCACCTGGCCCGTAGCTGTGAGAATCGATCAGAACCATCGCCGAGAACGTTTTGGCATGATCCGGACCGGACTCGACCACCTCGTACGCTGGCACGCCCAACCCGCCGAGCGACGTCATCTCCTGCAGTGATGTCTTCCAATCCAGTCCGGCGCCCCGGGTCGCCACGTCAGCCATCAATCCGTCGAACAAGTGGTGGATGAAGTCGCGGGCAGCCGCAATACCGTGCTGCAGGAAGACGGCGCCGATCACCGCCTCCATGGTGTCGGCCAGTATCGACGACTTGTCCCGGCCTCCGGTGGCTTCCTCACCACGGCCCAGGTGAATGACGGCACCTAGGTCGAGGTCACGAGCCACATCGGCCAGCGCGCGCGAATTGACGACCGCGGCCCGCAATTTTGCGAGCTGACCTTCAGAGAGATCCGGATAAGACACGAACAGATGCTCGGTCACCACCAGACCCAGGACGGAGTCGCCGAGAAACTCCAGGCGCTCGTTGGTTGGCAGCCCACCCCGCTCGTAAGCAAACGAACGGTGGGTGAGCGCGCGGTCCAACAGCTCGGGATCGACGCTCATCCCGAGCTCAGCCAGCAAGGCTCCGGCGGGTAGGCGAACCGGGACCGCCGAGTGACGGATCAGGATGCGAGTACCTGTCGGCGGGCTGCGCGAGGGCCGTACTGGCCGCACGAAGGGCATGCCACATGCGGCAGATGCTTCTCGCGGCAGGCTGGATTCACGCAGGTGACCAGCGCCGGCACCGACGTCTTCCATTGCGAACGACGATGTCGCGTATTGCTCCGGGACACTCTCCTCTTGGGAACGGCCACCGCTGTCACTCCTTTGTCTCTGAGTCCTACTCCGAGATCTTCGATTGCTATTCGCTGTCTATATCGTAAGATTTACTACTGATACCCTCAAGTGCCCGCAGTTTTTCCCACCGAGGATCCGTCGCTGTCTCGTGCGCATGATCGGGCTCGCTGTTCAGATTGGCACCGCACTCGACACACAGACCGAGACACTCCTCGCGACACAATGGCTGGAACGGCAGGTCGAGCACGACGTCGTCCCGAAGCAGCGGCTCAAGATCGAGGAGGTCGCCCTCGAGCCGACTGGCCTCTTCCTCCGTCGCGTCGCTGCCCGGGTAAACATAGAGTTCCTGGACATAGATCTGCTGCTCCGCAGCGATCCCGCCCAGGCACCGTACGCACTCCCCGCGTAACGCTACGGTCGCCGTTCCGGTGACCAGCACGCCCTCGACCACCGACTCCAGCCGAAGGTCAAGCCGAACCGGTGATCTAGGTGGCACCCCGATAACCTCGATGCCGATGTCGTCAGGGGCCTCGACCGTTGTACGTACCAGCTTCATCGCTCCTGCCCGACGACCGAGGTCATGGGTGTCGAGCACCAACCCAGACCTGAAGTCGAGCGGGCGATGCGACGAACTCATCGCAATCCTTCCAAGCCGTGCGGGCCTCAACGTCGTCGTGACCGGCGACCAACGTTACCGGTGCCAAGTCCGAAGGTCCAACCGTCACCGCTGCTGCCGCCTGCGTCATCGGGACGGACGTCAACCATCTGAGATCACCGGCGGGTGAGGCGGCAGCGCGCCGTCGAGTCCACTCCGCTCGGCCAGTCGTGATCGGGCGGTTTTGACCTGGCTGGCCGTCTTGTGCAGGACGGATTCGAAGCCGGCCATCCGTGAGTCGATGAACGCGTCGGTTTCCCGGCGCAAGGCGGCAGCTTCATCCTGGGCGTCAAGCCGCATTCGCTCAGCGACCGCTTCCGCCACACGGACGACCTCGCTGTGCTGAGCCAGCCGGGCGGCGTGCTCACGAGCGTCGGCCAGAATCCGACCGGCTTCAGCCTCTCCCTCAGCAATCTTGGCTGCGGAGGTGTCGAGCACATGTTGGGCGTCAGCGATCTCGTCCGGCAGGTTTTCGATAACGTCATCGATGGCGGCGAGCACGTCACCACGATTGATGACGCACGACGCTGACATCGGCATCGAGCGCGCGTTCAGAATCAGCTCACGGAGGTTCGCCAGCTTCTCCTCAGTCGTCTGGCGGTCGGCCATGAAACTCCTTCATTCCTTGTGAGCAGCGGATCCCCGTCCCACGAGGCCGTTTCTTGAAATTTAACCTCTCACACAACATCAGAAACATCATGGCGGTTTCTCCCCTTCCCGTTCGGCGACCCGACTCCGGATTCGTTCGGCGATCCGAGGAGGGAGGAAGGCAGCGACGTCCCCACCGAGGCCGGCAATCTCACGAATCAACGTCGACGACACGTAAGACCATTGCGGTGCGGTCGGCATGAAGATGGTGTCGACCCCGGTCAACTCTCTATTCATCTGTGCCATCTGCAACTCGTAGTCGAAGTCAGAAACGAATCGCAGACCTTTGACGATGGCCCCGATGCGGTGAATCGTGCAGAAATCGACAAGCAGCCCGTCGAAGAGTGCGACGGTGACGTTATCCCACGGCGAGCAGGCTTCGGCGAGCAGGTCGACTCGCTCGGCAGGACTGAAGAGGGTGTTCTTGGCCATGTTGTTCCCCACGGCGACGACGACCTCGTCGAACAGCCGAGCGGTTCGTTCAATGACGTCGAGATGCCCAGAGGTCGCCGGATCGAACGACCCAGGGCAGACGGCTCTGCTCACGGCTCTCCTTCAGTTGTCCTGAGGCTATCGATGGCACCGAATTCCACGACGGTCTCCCCATAAGATCGCGCCCACGTTCGCCCGAAGACAGCGGGCCAGGTGAGCATCGGCGACCTGCGGGATCGCTCGACGATGACAAGCCCGCGCGGTTTGATCCAGCCGCCGACTGGGATGGTCGTCAGCAGCTTATTGAGGTGTGAGCTGTCCACGTCGTACGGCGGATCGGCAAACAGGATGTCGAACGGCTGCTGCGTTGACCGCCGGAGTAGTGCCTCAACGCGGGCCGTTCGAACCCTGGCCGGAAGCCCCAACTCTCGGGCATTGCGGACGGCAAGCGCAGCGATGCGTCGGTCGGCTTCAACGAGCAGCACCGGGTTGGCGCCGCGGCTGGCCGCCTCCAGTCCCATCGCACCCGAACCGGCGTAGAGATCGCAGAACGCGATACCGGTGAGTGTGGCCTCTGCCGGCCGGTCACTGGTGCCGGCCCAGGACGTGATGGCAGAGAACAGCGCTTCGCGAACCCGGTCGGTGGTCGGCCGCGTGACGCCGCCGGGCGCAACCGCCAGCCGGCGACCGCCTGCTGAGCCAGCGATGAGCCTCACATTCGCACCTGAGCTGTGCCGCTGGCGCTTGCTGCACCCCAGCGGGTTACGTCCGGTCCAGCCATGCCCCGGCCGCTTGCATCTCGACGCGCGTGACCGCATCGTTCAACCCCGGGTCGGACAGCTCCGAGTCCTCGGCGACGCATCGCTCGGCAAGGTCTCGCGCCTGTGCGATGAGATCGGCATCCGCCAGCACCCGCAGCAGCCGAAGGCTGGATCGAACACCGGATTGCTCCGCACCGAGGACGTTGCCCTCGCGCCGCTGCTCCAGGTCGATGTCGGCGAGGGCGAAGCCGTCTCGTGTCGCCGCGACGGCATCGACCCGGGCCCGAGCAAGCGAGTCCTCAGGTGCACCGGAAATCAAGAGGCAGATGCCCGGATGGACTCCCCGGCCGATCCGGCCGCGGAGCTGATGCAGCTGGGAGATTCCGTACCTGTCTGCATCGTTGATCACCATCACGGAGGCGTTGGGCACGTCCACGCCGACTTCCACGACCGTGGTCGCCACCAGCACATCGATCTGGCCCGCGGCGAAGCTTCTCATCACCGCCTCCTTGTGCTCGCTCGGCAGCTGGCCGTGTAGCAGCTCAACACGGAGCCCAGCCAGGGGTCCGGTCGTCAGTTCGGAATACAGGTCTTCGGCGGCCACCGCCGGCTCCGTGTCTTCCCCCTCCGGGCCGTCCTCCCCCTCCCAACCCTCAGCTTCGCTGTGGGAGGCGGTGGCCCGATCGGGAGGGCGGCCAGCCGGTGGATCCGCACTGGAGATCCGGGCGCAGACCACATATGCCTGGCGGCCGGCGGCCACTTCCTCCGCGACCCGCTGCCAGGCCCGCGCCACCCACGCCGGGTTCCGCTTCGCGTCGATG
>DATFQP010000208.1:0-4092 GCA_035264145.1 Propionibacteriaceae bacterium | reverse complement strand
GCGCCCGGCCCGGACTCGCGGTAGCTCTCCTCGATGTCATCGACCGCGGCACGCACGTGGTCAGCGTCGGGTAGCAGCTCGGGCAGCGGCGGCTCATGCGCGATAACGTTGCCCACTTTGTCGGGATAGTCAGCGGCGAAGGCCAGTCCGGCGACGGCACCACCACTGGTGCTGAACACATCGGCCTTGTCGGCGCCGACCGCGTCGACGATCCGGGCCAGATCCTCGGCCTCGATCTCCGGAGAGACCTCGTGAGTCGGATTGGTCGTGGTACTGGCGCCGAGACCGTGTGGGTCGTAGGTCACCACGGTGTGGTCCTCAGCGAGCAAGTCCGCGAGCGGTCCGAACGGACCACTGGTCATCGGCTGACCGATCACCAACAGTAGGGGGCCGGATCCCCGGACCTCGTAATACAGACGTCCATCTCCGACATCCAGATGGTGTGAACCGGGTTGCGTCGTCATGGCGCCCTCTCGTTTTGCTTGCGGAACAGACGGATAGACCGGCCAAGGACCGTCAACTCATCGGCTCACTTGCGCTGGCCAGATTAGAGGGCCAATTCGGCGCCACGCTGGACGCCGAGCGTGGCAACCAGGTCTTCGTGCAGCTCCATCCATACGGTGTGGCAGGAGTCCGTTCTCGGGCGGTTGACCCAAGAGAGCTCACCGTCCTCTGCACGTTTGAGGGCAGCCAAGAAGCGCTCGTCATAACCGCGGAAGCGGGTCAGCCGATCACCCAGTTCGCGGCACAGCGATTTCAGCTCGCCGCTAAGCTCCGAGAGGCTGTTCAGCACCCGCCGGTCCCACGCCGCATCCGTATGGTCATTGACCGCGAGCGGGTCTCCGCCGCTGGGCCGCAGCTGCCAGTCCGTACAGGCGCGCATAAGCAGCCCGTTGTGCGGGAGGAATTCCTCGTAGGCATGGCTCACGCTCAACCTGAAACCGGTCGAGGCAAGTTCGTCGGTCAGTTGACGAACGTTCCGGGCGCGACCTGTCTCGGTCAGAGTCCAGCCACCAGTACCCGCAAACTCGACCTTGGTGATCCAGCCGAACGCCTGGAAATCAAGTAGGCACTCTGTTGCCACAGCCCGATCGAGGCCGAATCGCGTGGCGACCTCGTCGTCATCCGCCATGCCCTTGAGGCGTACGGCGTGCAGTGCCAACAGTTCGGGTGTCGATTCCACAGGCCGCGTCACAGACGTTCTCCCACCTCAGCGAGTGTAGGTAGGAACCACCTGATCCAGGCAGGGATCAGGGCAGCGGACGCCCTGGAAGAGCAAGCGGTGCCCGCCGGCCGCGGCGGCCAAGGTGGACGCCGCCGATCGGGTCGGCTGTGAATACTCGTCCCTCGGACGCAGATTGCACCGCGGCCAGCAGAGACGTCAGGTGCTCGAGCCGGCTTCGCAGTTCGTCGATGTCATCCTGCATGGACAAAATCCTGCGGATTCCTTCGAGGTTGATGCCCTCATCCTGGCTCAACCGCTGGATCAGCCGCAGCCGAGCGATATCCCGCGCCGAGTAGCGGCGGCCACGCTTCGCGGTCCGGCGCGGCGACACCAGCCCCATCCGGTCGTAGGTACGCAGTGTCTGCGGGTGCATCGCGGCCAATTGCGCAGCCACCGAGATGACGAACACGGGTGCATCGTTGTCGATCCGCTGTGGCAGCTCGGACGCTGAGGAGTTCAAATTCTGCATCGATCGACGCCCTCCTACTCGCCAGCGAAGACTTCGGTACTCATGAGAGTGTGAAAAGCTTCGCGCGAGGGTCAGCCGATCCGATCGCCTCCGCGTATGTGGTCAGAGCCTGCTTGGCCTGCTCGTTGAGCGCCGCCGGTACCAGGACCTCGATGGTCACCAGGAGGTCACCCCTCAACCCGTCGCGCTTGGCCACTCCCTTGCCGCGCACCCGGAACGTACGCCCGTTGGGGGTACCCGGCGGGATGCGAAGTTTGACCGGTGAACCGCCCAACGTCGGAACCTCGATCTCAGCGCCGAGAGCCGCCTCGGTGAAGGTGACTGGAGCGGTCAGCGTCAGATGGTCGCCCTTTCGTCCGAAGATCGGATGCGGGCGAACGTGCACCGTGACGTAGAGATCACCGGCCGCACCGCCGTTCTCGCCGGCACCGCCCTTGCCCTTCAGCCGGATCCGCTGATTGTCGGTGACCCCGGCCGGAATCCGGACCTGCATGGTCCTCGTTGACTTGCCCCGCCCAGAGCCGTGGCAGACGGGGCAGGGATCGTCAACGACCATTCCCCGACCACGGCAGTCGCGGCACGGCTCAGTCACCGCAAACACGCCGCCAGACGTCGAGGTCTGCATCCCGCTGCCTTCGCACGTCGGACATACGCGGGGCACGGTGCCTGCCTTGGCTCCGGTGCCGCGGCACGCCTCGCAGGCTGCGTCGGAGATCATCTGCATCCCGACGGTGACACCCTCAATGGCCTCGACGAAGTCGACCGTGACCTCCCCCTCGACATCACTGCCCCGCCGGGGACCGCGCGTCGTGGTGTAGCGCGTGGTACGGGTACCGCCTCCGCCGCCGCCGAACAAGCCGCCGAAAAGATCGGTGAAGTTCGTGTCGCTGGCGTTGCGGAACAGGTCGTCTACGCCGACCCCACCACCCCTCTGACCGGCCCCGGCACCGGGGAAGCGGAAGCCGCCGCCACCGAACAACCGACGCGCCTCGTCATACTCCTTGCGCTTAGCCTCGTTCGACAAGACGTCGTTCGCCTCAGAGATCTCCTTGAAGCGTCGCTCGGCCTCAGGGTTGCCCGGGTTCTGATCGGGATGGTTGTCCCGCGCCAGCTTCCGGTAGGCCCGCTTGATCTCCTCCGGTTTGGCGTCTTTGTTAACGCCCAAGACCTTGTAGAAGTCCTTCTCGATCCAGTCCTTGGTACTCATCAACGCCTCCCCTCACAGTGCTCGATCGCGGCCGGTCCCTCGGCTTGTCGAGGGGCGATCCGGTCACGCCCAACAAGCGAGCCTTTTCGCCTGTCGAACGGAATCACCCCTGAAGCTAAGTGCCCTCTACTTCTCCTGGTCGTTGAGTTCGGGCTCATTTGCACCCGCCTCGTCAACCCCCTCATCCTGCTCCGGCGTGCCTACCGCCGCCTCGGGTTCGGCAGGAGCGGCGTTCGGGTCCGGCTCAGCCACAGCGACCCGGGCCGGCCGCAGGATGCGATCACCGAGCCGGTAGCCCGGCTGCAGAATCTCGACACACGTTGGCCCGTCGATGCCCTCGGCATGAGCGTGCAGCAGTGCCTCGTGGATGTGCGGGTCGAACGCATCGCCGGCTTCCCCGTAGGTCTGGAGGCCGTACTTGGTCGTCACCCGCTCGATCTCGTCCGCGACGGCTTTGAAGCCGCCGGTCAACTCGCCGTGCTCGCGAGCCGACCGTACGTCGTCCAGCACGGACAGGAAGTCCTTCAGGACAGCCTCGATGGTCCTAGTCCGAACAACATCACGATCCCGATCCACCCGGCGCTTGTAGTTGACGTACTCCGCCTGCAACCGCTGGAGATCGGCGGTGCGCTCGGCCAGCGAGGCGGTCAGCTCCGCCACCGCGCCGTCCTCGACCGCGCCGGCATCCACAGCCGCATCACGATCGGCGAACGCAGCCGAGGTGCTCTGCGCGGTGGGAGCCGCAGTTCCCTGCGGCTCCCTCACCTCGTACGTCTCGGGGTCGATGCGCCGGTTGTCCCTAACGTGGACTCGCGGCTCCGGTTCTTCCGCACTATTCGGTGCAGCGCTCACTTGGACTCACTCGTCTTCTCGTCTTCGTCAACGATCTCGGCCTCGACCACGTCCTCGTCAGCGGTTGAGCTGGCGCCATTGGTCTCAGCGTGCTCGCTCGGCTCGCCGGCCTCGGCGGGTGGCTGCTGAGCGGCTTGGGCGGCGGCGTACATCGCCTGGCCCAGGGCGGCGCTGGTGGTGTTCAGCTTCTCCACTGCGGCCTTGACCGCGTCGTCGTCGGTGCCTTCGAGAGCCGTCTTGACCTCCGCGAGCGCTTCCTCCACCGGCGTCTTCACGTCGTCGGTGATCTTGTCGGCGTTCTCGCTGAGCAGCTTCTCGGTGCGGAAGACCAGGTTGTCC
>DATFQP010000207.1:0-9946 GCA_035264145.1 Propionibacteriaceae bacterium | reverse complement strand
ACCGACGACGCGGATCTGACCTGTTCGGCCCGAGGCTGCCGCCAGGTCGCGACTTTTGATCTGCGCTGGAACAATCCAAAGATCCACCCCGCCGAACGGCGAAAGCACTGGCTGGCGTGCGAGGACCACCGCGACTCCTTGAGCCGATTCCTGGCTGCGCGAAGCTTCTTACGTGAGGTGGAGCCGCTAACCACCGATGGCTGACATCGGACGCTCAGGCTGCAGGAACGACGGGTCGTTGATGCCGTGTCCCGGTCGCTTGCCGGCCACGGCCGCCACCCACTGATCGGCGAGCTCCTCATCGCTCGCCCCGGCCCGCAAGGGTGTGCGCAGATCCGACTCGAGGCGGGAGAACAGGCAGTTGCGCAACTGCCCGTCCGAGGTCAGTCGCACCCGATCGCACGACCCGCAGAACGGCTTCGACACGGCAGCGATGATGCCGACCGAGTAGTCAGTGCCGGCGACGCGGAACAGTTCGGCTGGTGCGCTACCCCGAGACAAGGCCTGATCCGGATCTTCCACCAGGTCTACGTGGCGGCTCAGCCGCGCGCGTATCTCGTCGGCGGTGACCATCTCGTTGCGCTGCCAGGCATGCTGAGCGTCCAACGGCATCTGTTCGATGAACCGCAGGTGGACGTTCTCCGCCATCGCCCAGTGCAGCAGGTCATAGGCCTCATGATCATTGACGCCACGCATCAGCACACTGTTGATCTTCACCGGTTCCAGGCCCACCTGCCGGGCGGCCGCCACACCGGCGAGCACGTCGGGCAGCCGTGGCCGACGGGCCAACCGTGCGAACGTCTCGGGATCGAGGGTGTCCAGTGAGATGTTGATCCGATTGAGTCCCGCGGCAGCCAGTGCGCTCGCCCGCTTGGCCAGGCCGATTCCGTTGGTCGTCAAGGCTAGTGAGGGTCTCGGATCAAGCTTCGCGAGCTCGGCCACCAGTGCTTCGAGGTTCTTGCGCAGCAACGGCTCTCCACCGGTCAGCCGGACCGTGGTGATGCCGAGTAGCCGGACGCCGATACCGGCCAGGCGAATGATCTCAGCATCGTTGAGCACTTCCGCAGCCGGCAGCCAATCCAGTCCCTCCGCCGGCATGCAGTATGTGCAGCGCAGATTGCAACGATCGGTGAGGGAGACCCGCAGGTCTGTCGCCACCCGCCCATAGGCGTCATTGAGAGCTCGAGGCTCGCCACTGGTCGTTGCGGGCAGCACGGTGTCGGGATTCTGCCACCGCGGCATCGGCAACAAGGTGGTCATTCGGAGAAGTCTAGATCGACGTACGAACGGCCGGGTTTCGGATGCGTTCCGGATGCGTGTAGATGTTCATCGTCTGGCCACGGACGAAACCGACCAACGTCAGGCCGGCTTGGTGGGCGAGGTCTACGGCCAGCGAACTCGGAGCCGAGACCGCCGCCAGCAGTGGGATACCGGCCAACACCGCTTTCTGCGTCAGTTCGAAAGAGGCCCGACCGGAAACGACCAAGATCGAGTTCGCCAGCGGCAGGCGCTCCTCGCGGAGGGCCCAGCCGACGACCTTGTCCACGGCGTTGTGCCGACCGACGTCTTCCCGCACACAGATCAGTGCACCGTCGGTGGACAGCAGCCCGGCAGCGTGCAGCCCTCCGGTCTGATCGAAGCCGCGCTGCCGGGAGCGCAGCTGGTCCGGTGCATTCAGAACCACGTCTGGCGGAATGGTCACCATCGCCGGCAACCGAAATGCCGAGGCGCTGAGCACCTGCTCGATGGTCGTGGTGCCGCAGATCCCGCAGGCACTGGTCATGAGCACCTTGCGACGGAGCTCCGGAAGTGGGGGCATCATGTGGCCGGCCAACCGCACATCGAGCACGTTGTAGGTATTCCGTCCGTCTCTGCCCGCACCGTCGCAGTACCGCGCACCGGCGACGTCGGACCGCAAGCGGACGACCGATTCGCTGAGGAGTAGGCCGTGAACGAGATCGATGTCGTCCCCGGGCGTT
This sequence comes from Propionibacteriaceae bacterium, assembly GCA_035264145.1. Taxonomy (GTDB): domain Bacteria; phylum Actinomycetota; class Actinomycetes; order Propionibacteriales; family Propionibacteriaceae; genus Microlunatus. The sequence goes on along the minus strand of DATFQP010000207.1, from coordinate 7,967 downwards.
CGCATGGTCACGAGCAACGGCTCGCCGTTGATCCGGATCTCCAGCGGCTCCTCCACGGCGAGGGTTTCCAGCCGACGACGTGAAGTGCTGGACTCCAAGTGCTGCACCGGGTGCCGCCGGGTCACTCGGCCCATGCCCAGTATCCTCACACGCCAGAGAAGGGAGCGACAATCGATGGACCTGGACACCTGGCTGGCCACCTGCGTGACCGAACTGGAGCTCGACGACTTTCGGATCACCAATGAGACCATGCACACGTTGCTCGACCTGGCCCGCGACTCGGCCCACCACGTCACCCGAGTTTCCGCTCCGCTGACGACATTCCTGGTTGGTGTGGCCGTGGGGCGCGGTGCCAGCCTCAATGCGGCCGCTGCCAGGACCACTGCGCTGCTGATCCACGACCAGCCTGAACAAGACAAACCGGAGCTAGCCTGACGGGATGCACCGCCTCTGGGTGCGTTGGGCTCTGCTCATCGTCTTCGTCGGCCTCATCGGCACCGTCTTTGTCAATCTGGGCGACTGGCAGCTCGACCGTCTGCGCCAGCGTCGGGAGCGCAACGCTGCGACGATCGGCAACGAGCAGGCTCCTGTTCGCCCCGCGGAGGATGTCTTCACCAGGACGATCACCGAGGCGGACCAATGGCAACGGGTGGAGGCCAGAGGCAGCTTCGACGCCGATCATCAGTTTGTGGTGCGCTATCGCGACAATGGCGGCAGTGACGGCTACGAGGTCGTCACTCCGCTGCGGATGCCAACCGGGACCCTGCTCGTGGATCGTGGTTTTGTCCGGCTGCCCGGAAACGCCCCGATTCCGGCGGCGGGGCCGCCTCCTCCGTCCGGCGAGGTCGTGGTGATCGGCCACGTACGGCGCAACGAAACCGGCCGACGAAGTGCGGTCACGCCCGTGGACGGCCAAGTCCGCTTGATCAACTCTGATGCGATAGCCGCGACGCTGCCCTATCCGCTGCTCAACGGGTACCTCAGCGCTCTTGCGGTTCAGCCACCCCAGGCCGGTGATCTCCAACCCGTTGCGCCGCCTGAGATTTCCGAAGGCCCGCACTTCTGGTACGCGGTGCAATGGTTCATGTTCACCGGCTTCGCGGTCGCCGGAATCGTCGTGTTCATCCGGAGCGACCTACGTGCTCGGCGCGAGAGTTCCGTAGGATCGGGTGGCTGAAATGGATCTTGGTCTGACGGGGCGCACATACGTGCTGACGGCGGCGAGCAGCGGGCTCGGCCGGGCAGTCGCGACCCAACTGGTGGACGAGGGGGCCAAGGTCGTCCTCGTGGCCCGGCGCTCGGCAGTCCTCGCGGAGGCGGTGGCGGAGCTCGGTGCCGACAACGCCGTTGCGCTGACCGCCGACCTGGCCGATCCGGGAACGGCGACCGTGGCGTGCCGCCTGGCGCTGGACGCCTACGGACGGCTGGATGGCGCGCTGATCAGCGTCGGTGGACCGCCCGCGTCGAAGGCCAAGGAGACCACCGAGGAGATATGGCGCGGCGCGTTCGACACGGTGTTCCTTGCGGGGCTCAGAGTCAACAACGCCGTGCTCCAGGCGGGCACTGCCTCCGACCTGGCGATCGTCTGGGTGCTATCGACCTCGGTCAAGTCACCGGTGCCGAACCTGGCGGCGTCGAATGGTTTGCGGCCGGGTCTCGCCGTATTGATCAAGCAGCTGGCCGACGAGGTTGGTCCGGCAGGCACCCGGATCGTCGGCCTAATGCCCGGCCGCATCGAGACCGAGCGAGTGCTGCACCTGGATTCGCTCGCCGAGGATCCAGCCGCAGCGCGTGCGGCCGGCGAGGCGGCCACGGCGCTTCGCAGGTCCGGCACACCACAGGAGTTCGCGCGGGTGGCGGCCTTCGTACTGTCTCCTGCCGCGTCCTACCTCACCGGCTGCGTCATCCCCGTCGAGGGCGGCGCACTGCGAGCGCTGTAAACCTCGGCATCCTCGGCGAACTGGGTGGCATAGAGCTCGGCGTATAAGCCTCCCTCGGCGAGCAGTTGCGCGTGTCGCCCGCCCGCCACGATCCGGCCGTGATCGACGACCACAATCAGGTCAGCGTTGCGCACGGTTGACAGTCGGTGGGCGATGACAATGCTGGTCCGACCTTCCATGGCCGTGTCGAGTGCGCGCTGCACGGCCACTTCGGATTCGGAGTCCAGATGGGCGGTGGCCTCATCCAAGACCACGATGGGCGGTGCTTTGAGGAGCAATCGGGCTATGGCCAAGCGCTGCCGCTCACCGCCGGACAGGCGATAACCCCGCTCACCGACCACGGTGTCCAAACCGTCCGGCAGTCCGGCGACCAGGTCACTGATCTGTGCCGCTGCGATCGCCTTGAGCATCTGCTCCTCGGTGAGGTCGGGACGGGCGTAGCCAAGGTTGGCCCGGATGGTGTCGTGGAACATATGAGCGTCCTGCGTGACGTAGCCGATCGAACGGCGCAGCGATGCCAGCTCGAGGTCCCGAACGTCGGTTCCCCCCACCCGCACGGATCCGTCCGAAACGTCGTACAGCCGGGCGACCAGGTGGGTGATGGTGGTTTTACCGCCACCCGATCGCCCGACCAGGGCCACGGTCTGACCGGCCTCGACGGTGAAGGACACGTCGTGCAGTACCTCGGCGGTTGGCCGTTGTTCGGCAGTCGCCACGGACTCCAGGCTGGCCAGCGATACATCGTCCGCAGTCGGATACCGGAACGAAACGCGGTCGAACTGGACCGATGGCGGGCCACTGACCGGCCTGGCGTCCGGGCGGTTAGAGATCATCGGGGGTAGGTCGAGCACCTCGAAGACTCGGTCGAAGCTGACCAAGGCGTTCATCACGTCGATGCGGAGGTTGGTGAGCGAGGTCAGCGGGCCGTAGAGCTGGGTCAGCAGGCCCGCCAGAGCGGTGAGAGTGCCCACCGTCAACAACCCATCGATCGCGAACAGACCACCCACGCCATAGACCAGCGCGGTCGCGAGGGCGGCAACCAGCCCGAGGGACGTGTAGAAGAATCGCCCGCTCATGGCCAGCCGCACGGACACGTCCCGTACGGCACCCGCATGGCTCGCGAAGCGGTCGTGCTCCTGGGGCAGCCGACCGAACAGCGTCACCAGCAGTGCACCGCTCACACTGAATCGCTCCGTCATGCTGGCCGCCATGTCACCGTTCAGCTGCATCTGCTGGCGCGTGAGGTCCGCCAGCTTCCGCCCGACGATCTTGGCCGGGATGAGGAAGATCGGCAGCATGACCAGTGCCGCCACCGTGAGCTGCCAGCTCAGCACCAGCATGGCCGCCAGCACGAGAACCAGACTGATGACGTTGGACAGCACGGTCGACAGCGTTGAGGTGAAGGCCTGCTGGGCTCCAATGACGTCGGAGTTGAGCCGGGACACGAGCTTGCCGGTCTGGGTGCGGGTGAAGAACGCGACGGGCATCTGGACGACGTGATCGAAGACCTGCGTGCGCAGATCGAAGATGAGGCCTTCACCGATCTTCGAGGAGCACCAGCGCTGTATCAAACCCAAGACCGCCTGGAGCACCGCCAACGCGGCCACCGCAGAGGCGAGAATGATCAGCAGCTGCCGATTGCCCTTCAGCACGCCCTCGTCGATGATCTGCTTGAACAGCAGCGGTGGAGTGACCGCCAGACCACTGGAGATGATCACCAGAGCGACGAAGACGGCGATCAGTGCCCGGTAGGGCCTGGCGAACCGCAGAATCCTGGGCAGCACACCCTTGGTCAGCTGATGCTGCGCCACCTCCGGATCCTGGCCAAGCCGGCGCATCATCCCGACACCCATAGGACGCATCGACGACATGGAGGGAGCGTATTCGGCGTTCACAACAGACCGGCCCGGACGCGAGGCGTTCGGGCCGGTCTGCAGGGGGCTTTGGTGTTAGCGCTTCTTAGCGGCGGCAGACTTCTTGCTGGCGCTCGATTTGCTGGTGGACTTGGCCGGCGTCTTGGCGGCGGACTTGCTTGCCGAGGTCTTCTTGGCCGGGGTCTTGGCCGGGGTCTTCTTTGAAGCCGCCTTGGCTGCCGTCTTGGTGGCCGAGCTCTTCTTGGCCGGCGTCTTGGACGCGGCGGACTTGGCAGAGCTTGACTTCGCCGCAGACTTGGCCGGTGCCTTGCTCGCCGAGGCCTTACTCGCACTTGACTTGGCGGGTGCCTTCGTCGCTGATGCCTTCTTGGTTGGAGCCACTGTTGCCTTCTTTCCTGCGCTCGACGTTGCTTTCTTTGCTCCGCGCGTAGCGCCACCACGACCGCGCAGTTGAACTCCGGACTCCTTCAGCACACCGTGCACGAAACCGAAAGAACGTCCGGCATCCTCGGCGATCTTGCGAATGCTCTCGCCAGCGGAATACCGCTTGGCGTACTGCGATGACAGCGTCCCGCGCTGCGCACCAGTGATGCGTGAACCTTTAGCCAGTGCATTGGCCACGGCGCCCTCCTGGGATTAAGTTCTCATCGTGCTGGGCGATGAGTGCTTCGGCGATCTTTGCCTGAGACAATGATCAACCCAGTCAAGATCATTGATCAAGGTCTCTGGTGGCTTTACGCAAACTTTTTCGACGCCGCGCCAAGATCATCCTGGGATGATCAAGCCAGTGAGATCAGCTCCGCATAGTCAGGGCTCCAGTGATCCTCGACGCCATCAGGCAGCAGCAGCACCCGATCGGGGTCTAGGGCGTCAACGGCACCCTCGTCGTGGGTAACAAGGACGACAGCCCCGGCGTATCCCCGAATGGCGGCAAGGACCTCCGCCCGGGAAGCCGGATCCAGATTGTTGGTCGGCTCGTCGAGCAGCAAAACGTTGGCGCTGGACACGACAAGCATGGCGAGCGCCAATCGGGTCTTTTCCCCGCCCGAGAGGACCGCCGCCGGCTTATCGACATCGTCTCCGGAGAAGAGGAAGGATCCGAGCACCTTGCGTACATCGGCGTCGTTGAGCTGTGGGGCGGCGGACCTCATATTGGCCAGCACAGATCGAGAGGTGTCGAGGGTTTCGTGCTCCTGTGCGTAGTAGCCCAGCCGAAGTCCGTGACCGCCGACGACCTCTCCGGTGTCGGATGGCTCCAGGCCAGCGAGAATGCGGAGCAGGGTGGTCTTGCCTGCCCCGTTCAAACCGAGCACCACAACCTGACTGCCTCTGTCGATGGCAAGATCAACGCCGGTGAAGACCTCCAGCGAGCCGTAGCTCTTGCTGAGATCCGCCGCCGCCAGCGGCGTCTTCCCGCATGATGCCGGCTGCGGAAATCTGATCTTGGCGACCCGGTCGGGCGCTCGGTCGGCTTCCACCTGGGCCAGCAGCCGCTCAGCCCGTCTGGCCATGTTCTGTGCTGCCGTTGCCTTGGTGGCCTTGGCTCGCATCTTGTCGGCCTGCGCCATCAGTTGATCAGCTTTGCGCTCGGCGTTCTGCCGTTCTCGCCTGCGGCGTTTCTCGTCGGTTTCGCGCTGCGAAAGGTAGCGCTTCCAATCCATGGCGTAGATATCGAGCTGCGCCCGGTTGGCATCGAGGTGAAAAACCTTGTTGACGCAGGAATCAAGCAGACCGGCATCGTGGCTGATGACCAGCAGTCCACCAGGATGGGCCTGCAGGAAGCTGCGCAGCCAGATAATCGAGTCTGCGTCCAGGTGGTTGGTCGGCTCGTCGAGCAGCAGTGTGTCGGCGCCGGCGAAGAGGATCCGCGACAGCTCCACGCGGCGTCGCTGCCCGCCGGACAGCGTGCCGAGCGGCTGGTGGAGAACGCGCTCCGGCAGGCCGAGATTGCTGGCAATCCGCGCTGCTTCGGCCTCTGCGGCGTAGCCACCCGCTGCCGCCAGCTCCGCCTCAGCCCTGGCGTAAGCGGCCATCGCCTTGTCCCGTACCTCGGCCGAGTCGTCGGCCATCTGAAACTCAGCCCTCCGGAGTCGCTCTACCACCGAGTCGAGGCCACGGGCCGAGAGAATCCGGTCCTTCGCCAGTACGTCAAGATCACCCGTGCGCGGGTCCTGAGGAAGGTAACCCACAGCTCCGGAGCGGGATATCGACCCCGAGGCAGGCAGCGACTCTCCTGACAGGATCTTGGTCAGCGTGGTCTTTCCGGCACCGTTGCGCCCGACCAGCCCGATCTTGTCTCCGGCCGCTAGGTGGAAGGAGGCGTGCTGGAGGAGTAGCCGGGAGCCCGCACGGATCTCGAGGTCACGTGCGACCAGCATCAAACGTTGAAGCCGAGGGCCCGAAGCTGGTCTCGTCCCTCCTCGGTGATCATCTCCAGGCCCCATGGTGGCATCCAGACCCAGTTGATCCGGAAGTCGGAGACCAGGCCGTCCAGGGCGGCCTGCGTCTGATCCTCGATCACGTCAGTCAGGGGACACGCCGCCGAGGTGAGTGTCATGTCGATCGTGACCGAGCTGTCCTCTTCGACATGCAGGTCGTACACCAGGCCGAGGTCGACGACATTGATGCCCAGCTCGGGGTCGACCACGTCCTTCAGCGCCTCCGTCACATCCTCCACCGAAGGACGCGTGGACCAGTCGACCAGGTTGGTGTCCGGCAGGTCGTCGCGGACCAGATCGGAGGGCCGCGTCGAAGTCGGCTCCTCGGCGGCGACATGTGAGTTCTGTTGAGTATCGGTCATGATCATTGCACCTCGACTTCTGCCGATATGGACTTACCGTTCGTACCTCGGATTGCGGCATCCTTAAACGCTGACCAACCAAGCAGCGCGCATTTCACCCGAGCCGGAAAGCGCGCCACTCCGGCAAACGCGACCGCATCTTCCAGCCGTTCCTCGTCGGGGGTGACTTCTCCCTTGCCCTGCATGACCGCCAGGAACTCGTCATGCAGCTCAAGGCCCTCGCGGGCTGACCTCCCGATGACCAGATCAGTCATCACCGACGTCGACGCTTGGGAGATCGAACAACCCAGACCCTCGTACGAGACGTCGGTCACCACATCGCCGTCCAGGGTAACCCGCAACCTCACCTCGTCACCGCAGACGGGATTGACGTGATGCACCTCCACGTCGAACGGCGTACGAAGGCCACTGTGGTGCTTGGCCTTGTAGTGATCGAGGATGATCTCCTGGTACAGGTCGTCGATCTTCATCGGAAGAAGTCCCGCGTGTAGTTGAGGGCCTCGACCAGTGCATCGATCTCGGCCTCCGTGGTGTAGAGGTAGAACGAGGCACGGGTCGAGGACTGGATCCCGAAGCGCTCATGCAGCGGCCGGGCACAGTGATGGCCTCCCCGTACGGCGATTCCCCGTGCGTCGAGTAGTTGGCTCACGTCGTGTGGGTGGATCGGCGACCCGTCTGCCGCGGTCATGGTGAAGGACACCGCGCCGCCGCGGTCGACCGGCTCGGCCGGCCCGAGGATCTTCAATCCCGGCACGGTCGCAAGCCCGGTCAACGCGTAGCGGGTGATCTCCTGCTCGTGAGCGGCAACCTGCTCCATACCCAGCTCGCTGAGATAGTCGGCAGCGACACCGAGCCCAACCGCCTGAGCGATGGGCGGGGTACCAGCCTCGAACCGATGCGGTGGCGGTGCATAGGTCGAGCCGGTCATTCGAACGACCTCGATCATCTCCCCACCACCCAAGAAGGGAGGCAGCGAGGCGAGCACGTTGTAACGCCCCCAGAGCACGCCGATACCCGTGGGCCCCACCATCTTGTGACCGGTGAAGGCGAGCAGATCGGCACCAGAGGACACCACATCGATAGGCAACTGCGGGACGGCCTGAGAGGCGTCAACGACGAGGACGGCGCCGACGGCGTGCGCGATGGCCGCGAGCTGGCTTATCGGGTTGACCGTGCCCAGCACATTGGACACATACGCAACGGAGACGATCTTCGTTCGCTCGTTGACGAGGTCTTCCCGCGCTGCCCCATCGAGGTCCAGCCGACCCTCCTCGGTGACGTCGAACCAGCGAAGCGTGGCGCCGGTCCGTTCGGCGAGCAGCTGCCAGGGCACGAGATTGGAGTGGTGCTCCA
>DATFQP010000206.1:0-7160 GCA_035264145.1 Propionibacteriaceae bacterium | reverse complement strand
GCGAGATTGCTCAGCGCGATCGCTCGGTTCCCTACATCGCCAAGCCGTTCGGTTAGTTCGAGTGCGGCGAGGTGGTCGGACTCAGCTCCTGACAGGTCTGACTGCGATCGGACATCGGCGAGGTTTCCTCGTCCCATCAGCTCCGCTCTGGGTAGGTCGTTGGACTGTGCGACCTCGACGAGTGCTGCGAACATGGCAGCGGCATCGGGGGCATGGTGCTGCCGCTGCAGGAGCCAGCCCTTGGCATTGAGGGCTCTGCAGAGGACCTCCGGAGAGTTCGCGGTGGTAGCGAGCTCGTATGCCCGATTCGCGTGGTCGGCGACTTCGTCGTCGGTCATCGCAAAGGCGAACCATTCAGCCAGGATGGCGTGAGCCTCAGCCTCGGCCGCCACCTCCTCGTTAGCAGCCAGCACCTCCACGGCCGGCCGCAACAGAGACATCCCTTCCGCCCCCCGCCCGAGAACGCTGAGGCAGCGCGCAAGGAATGTCGCCGACTTAGCGGCGGCTACCTCGCGTTCGGCTGCTCGGTGTTCCGCCATCACCTGTTCATATAGCTCGGCTGCCTTCTCGTACTGGCCGCTCAGATAACTCATCCGGGCGGCCGATTCGGTGAGCCGCAGACCCTCCAACTGCTCCATTGTCAGGCTCGCCGCCATCTCGTAATAGCCGACGGCGCGCTCCGGTGAGCCCAGTGAGGTCACTCGGTCAGCGGCGCGCCCGTACGCGGTAGCCGCGCGCGCTCGGATGTCGTCCTTGTCGGGGTCATTCCGTGCCGCTTGATAGGCGTCGTTGTAATGGGCTGCCACCAACTCGACGACGTCTAACGCGGACGCCTCCTCAAGGCGGGTTGCGACCGCAAGATGGTAGACCTTTCGTTGTCGGCGGCTGAGCAGATCACTGGCAACCGTCCGCAGAATCGACTGGACGAATTGGTACTCTTCACCGCCCGGAGATGTCGACTCCGCCACCATCCGGAGAACGCCCTTCCTCACCAACGCCTGAAGCGTTTGGTCGACCTCTCGTTCAGAGGCAGTGGTGACGGCGTTTACCGCGTCTCGGCGAAACGAAGCACCGAGTATGGCCAGGCCTTTGACAAGGTCTCGCTCCGCCGGTGGCAATCGGTCCAGCCGCGCGGCTACCAGGGCGATAAGTGAGGCGGGAACTTCAAGGTCAGCGTCGGGGCTGAGCAGAGCATGCCGGCCGCCTCGGACGATGACATGACCACGATCGACCAACGCCCGCACGGTCTCGACCGCATAGAGCGGGACACCGGCTGAGTGGGCGGCTATCTTGTCCCGCTGCGCAGCCGGCATGCCTGGTACAAGGCGGTCCAGGATCTGCTCGATCATATCGGTGGAGAGCGGCTCCAAATGAAGGGAACTTCCGTTGGGGTGGTCACCGGTCACGGTCCCGCTCTCCGTGTCATCCTGCGCTCGGTTGAGAGTGAGAAAGAAGAGAGGCCGCTCAGCTGACCACTCCAGCAGGTAGCCGAGGAAGTCGACCAGGCCGGCGTCCGCCCACTGCAAATCCTCGATGAGCAGGACAACTGGCTGGGCAGTACTCACCCGCTCAAGGAACAGCCGCCACGCGGCAAAAAGCTCCTGCCGAGTGAAGTCTCGATCCGAGACGTCGATCAGGACACGCAGCCGCGGCTCGACGAACCCTCGCTCCTTCTCGTCCGGAACCCATTGCATCAGGCGCTCGGCCAGTTTGGCGCGTGCCGCTTGCCCTGTGTCGTCCGGCTGCAGTCCCAGCCGCTCCCGGAGCATTTCCCGCAGGGCCCAGAAGGCAACGCCATCCCCGTAGGAGATGCACCGGCCGCGATGCCACGCCACGTCGGGAAAAGCATCGGCCACATGAGCTTCGAACTCCGACGCGAGCCGACTCTTCCCGACGCCCGCCTGCCCACTGACCGCGACGAGTCTGGCCCGTCGATTTGTCAAAGCCGACTCGAACAGGCTGCGGAGTCCGGTTAGCTCACGATCACGGCCGAGGAATGGTGTTTCCAATTCACCCTGCTGTTGCGGATCCTGATCAGGCTCGACCAGACCGAGCGCCGTCCATAGCCGGATGGGCTGGGGCATGCCTTTGAGCTGGTGATCACCGGCCGAGGAGTAGGCGATCGTGGCCCGCGTGACCCGCATCGTCACGTCGTCCACCAGCATGCTGCCGGGCGACGCCGCCGACTGGATGCGCGAGGCGAGGTTCACGCTGTCGCCGGCAACCAGACCTTCGTCTGCGCGGTTCAACAGAGCGACGCGGCCGGTCACCACCCCGCCCCTAGCCATTAGGTCGGGCAGCCCGTGTTGCTCCCCGAACCGGGCAACCGACGCCAGCACCTCCAAGCCCGCGATGACACAACGCTCGGCGTCGTCCTCACGTGTCGCGTTCGCGCCCCAGACAGCAACGATCGCGTCACCGATGAACTTTTCGACCTCGCCGCCGTACCGACCGACGATGCTCCGAGCCAGCTCGAAGTATCCGGACAGCATGTCTCGGAGATCAAGGGCGTCCCAGGAGTAGGTCAACGCTGTGTAATCCGCGAGGTCGACGAACAGCACCGACGCCCAGCGCAACTCGCCGGCGGACTGCCGAGAGGGGGACCCGGTCATGGGTTCGATGTCTCAGGGTATCTGGCGGCCGCGCGATGCCTTCAGAGTATCGCTGGCATGTTCAGCCGTTATTCGACAGTGGGCTGCTTCTCGTTGTCCACGAGCAGGCCGAGCTCCTTCAGCTTCTCGACGAAGATCGAGCCATCCGGGCCGTACAGCCACGGCACCGCGGAGTTGCTGGGCGCGGCGTGAGTCTTGCCGGCACTTCCGGCCAGCATGGCTTGTCCCGGACTGAGCTGGCGGATGCAAACCGCGACCACATGGTCGGGATGGCTGGTGACGAAATTGCCGTAGATTTCCTCGTCGTGCTGCCCGTCGTCGCCGATCAGCAACCACTTCACCTTCGGAAACTCTTCGGTCAACCGTTCCAAGCTTTTGTGTTTGTGGTCGGTTCCGCTGCGGAACCAGCTGGTCTCGGTCGGACCCCAGTCGGTGAACAGCAGTGGACCGGCCGGGTACAGATTCCGCGCCAGGAATCGGGTCAGGCTCGGCGCCACGTTCCAGGCCCCGGTGGACAGATAGATCACCGGCGCCTCCGGATAGGCGTGACTCAACCGCTCGTAGAACACGGGCATTCCAGGCGTTGGCCGGCGGGAGTGCTCATTCAGGACGAAGGCATGCCAGGCAGCCAGCATCGGACGAGGTAATGCGGTGACCATCACCGTGTCGTCGACGTCGGAGACGACACCGAGCCGGGCCTCGGAGTCGACGACGTAGATCTCGGCCTCGTTGGGTGGCCGATCGATCGTGGGCTCGGGACCCGGATTCTCAGCCTGCAGACCGATGGTGTGCCAGCCGGGTGACAGTGAGATCGGTACCACCGCATCGATGAGTCCGCTGCGGTCTGTAGTGACCACGTGGCGCTGTTCACCGATCGTCACATTGACCTTGGCATGGTCGACGGGCACACTGATGAAGCTGCGCCAGCCGCGAATTCCTTCAGGGTTGGGTGTCGAGGCACGTTCAGTGATGTCCGGGGTCAGCAGGACCCGCCCGAGCACTCGGATCCAACTGGTCGAGCCATAGCCGGTATACGGCACCACGGTTGCCAGCTGGCCGTCCTTGCGGGCACGCTCCTCGCGCCACTCCCGCAGGGTGTCGCTGACTCGCGCGGCCCGGTGGCGGACAGCTGGGGAGGTTTCAGGGAGAGGTTCGAAGCTCATGGTTGGTGCTCCTGCCTGAGTTGCCAGCACAAACCTAGATCAACCCTTTTGATCTTGATTCCAGCCGTGACGTGCGATGGGACGTGAAACCTGTTGTCTCGCGCCAACCCCGCTCGTTGTGAGCATCGTAGGGCCTCCAGTGACGCGGTCCTGAGCGGTGTTTGCGCTCGGCCGCGGACTTCGCGTCTGACGCGCCGAAATCACTCGCCACCGCTACGCCGCAGGACCTCGCTGAGCCGCTCGGCGGCGGCGATCACGGCGGGGGCGTGCAGCCGGCCGGGTTGCCGAGAGAGCCGCTCGATCGGGCCAGAGACGCTGACGGCTGCGATCACCTTCCCCGAGGGTGAACGTACCGGTGCCGAAACGGACGCCACTCCGGGCTCGCGCTCACCCACCGAGTGGGCCCAGCCACGACGTCGGACGGCCGCCAGGGCCACCGCTGAATAGCGGCTGCCTCGTAGCCCGCGCTGCATCCGGTCGGGCTCCTCCCAGGCGAGCAGGACCTGCGCGGCCGAGCCGGCATTCATGGTCAGCTGGGTTCCCACGGGCACGCTGTCGCGGAGCCCGGAGGCCCGCTCGGCGGCGGCCACGCAGACCCGGTAGTCACCCTGCCGGCGGAACATCTGGGCCGATTCGCCAGTGATATCGCGCAGCCGGGCGAGCACAGGCCCGGCGGTGGCCAGCAGCCGGTCCTCACCAGCGGCGGAGGCCAGCTCGCCTAGGCGCGGACCAAGGATGAACCGGCCTTGCAGATCACGAGAGACCAGACGATGATGCTCGAGGGCCACTGCCAGCCGATGGGCCGTTGGCCGGGCCAGCCCAGTAGCCGATACCAGGCCCGCCAGTGTGGTCGGCCCAGTCTCCAAGGCGCTCAGCACGAGGGCGGCTTTGTCCAGGACGCCGACACCGCTAGAGTTGTCCATGCCTTGATACTGACGTCTCGAATGCTGGAATGCAAGTCCGGGCCGGTCACAGGTCTGTCGAAGGGAGCTGCTCGTCGAAATGGGCAAGACACTGAGTGAAAAAGTCTGGGATGCGCACGTCGTGCGCTCGGCGGACGGGGAACCAGACCTGCTCTACATCGATCTGCACCTGGTTCACGAGGTAACCAGTCCGCAGGCGTTCGATGGGCTGCGACAGGCCGGGCGCCCCGTCCGGAGACCCGACCTCACCCTGGCCACCGAAGATCACAACACACCGACGCTCAACATCGACCGCCCGATCGCCGATCCAGTCTCCCGTACGCAAGTGGAGACCCTTCGCCGCAACGCCCGGGAATTCGGCATCCGGATCCACAGTCTCGGGGACCTTGATCAAGGGATCGTGCACATCATCGGACCGCAGCTCGGTCTGACGCAGCCGGGCATGACCATCGTCTGCGGTGACTCGCACACCTCAACTCACGGAGCCTTCGGGGCGCTGGCCTTCGGCATCGGTACGTCGGAGGTCGAGCACGTGCTCGCCACCCAAACGCTTCCTCAGGCCAAACCGAAGACCATGGCGGTCAATGTCGACGGTCGGCCGCCAGTCGGGGTCACCGCCAAGGACATCGTGCTCGCGCTGATTGCCAAAGTGGGCACCGGCGGGGGACAGGGCTACATCGTCGAGTACCGCGGGTCGGCCATCCAAGCGCTCTCCATGGAGGGTCGGATGACGATCTGCAACATGAGCATCGAGTGGGGTGCCAAGGCTGGCATGATCGCGCCGGACGAGACCACCTTCGCGTACATGAAGGACCGACCGCACGCGCCAACTCGGCAGGATTGGGACGCCGCCGTCGCCTACTGGCGCGGCCTCAACAGCGATCCGGACGCGCAATTCGACGCCGAGGTCGATCTTGATGCCAGCGCCCTGACACCGTTCGTCACCTGGGGTACGAATCCTGGTCAGGGTGTCCCGCTGGGCGCCGCCGTGCCGGATCCGGAGACGTTCGGTGAGGAGGCCGACCGGACTGCCGCCACCAAGGCGCTGGAGTACATGGCGCTCAAGCCCGGCCAGCGCATGCGCGAAATCGCCGTGGACACGGTCTTCCTCGGTTCGTGCACGAACGGGCGGATCGAGGACCTGCGAGCGGCCGCCGACGTGATCAGGGGACATCACGTCGCAGAGTCGGTGCGGATGCTCGTGGTGCCGGGCTCCGCGCGGGTGCGTCTTCAGGCCGAGCAGGAGGGGCTCGACGCGATCTTCACTGCCGCTGGCGCCGAGTGGCGGGCCGCGGGATGCTCCATGTGTCTTGGTATGAATCCTGATCAGTTGAAACCCGGAGAGCGAGCGGCTTCCACATCCAACCGCAATTTCGAGGGACGCCAAGGCAAGGGTGGCCGTACCCACCTGGTCTCGCCGCTGGTGGCCGCCGCCACGGCCGTTGCCGGCAAGCTCAGCTCACCGGCAGACCTGTAAGGAGGAGGGCAGTGGAGCAGTTCACAAGCCATACGGGGACCGCAGTCCCGCTGCGGCGGAGCAATGTCGATACCGATCAGATCATTCCGGCCGTCTACCTCAAGCGGGTGACCAAGACCGGATTCGAGGACGGCCTGTTCGCTGCGTGGCGATCTGATCCGAGTTTTGTGCTCAACCAGCCCCAATACGCGGGAGCCACAATCTTGATCCCGGGTCCCGACTTCGGGACCGGATCGTCGCGGGAGCACGCCGTTTGGGCTCTTCAGAATTACGGATTCCGGGTCGTCATCGGGTCCCGCTTCGGTGACATCTTCCGCAGCAACTCCGGCAAGGCGGGCTTGCTGACTGCGGTTGTCGATCAGAAGATCATCGAGGAGCTGTGGGATCTCGTCGAGGCCAATCCGGCCGCCCCGCTGACGGTTGACCTGATGCAGCGTTCGATCACCGCGCCGGGGTTCAACTGTGACTTCGAGATCGACGACTACACCCGGTGGCGGCTATTGGAAGGGCTGGACGACATCGGCCTGACTCTTCGCCAGGTCGAGCACATCGATTCGTATGAAACGCAGCGACCGGCATTCAAGCCAAGGACGCTACCGGCAAAGGTGGACACCGTCCCCTGACCCTCTCGCTTTCTCAACGACACAACGCAAATGTGGCGTCGAGAGATTGTCTGAGCGCCGCACTTTCCCTAGCGTAGGTCCCGCAGGCGTAGCGGACGGCTGCCCAGGACGTTTGGACTGCAGAGGCCGGAAGGGAAGCCATGAACAAGGCCCAGTTGATCGAGGCCCTTGCCGATCACTACGACGGCAACAAGACCCAGGCAGGCAAGGCGTTGAACGCCGTCGTGGAAACGATCACTCGGCAGACGGCCGCCGGCGAGAAGGTTTCCATCACCGGTTTCGGTGTCTTCGAAAAGGTCCATCGAGCAGCCCGCATGGTCCGCAATCCTCGAACCGGAGAACGGAAACGGGCGAAGGCGACC